>CAYHFP010000016.1:0-14475 GCA_964355995.1 uncultured Candidatus Saccharibacteria bacterium
GTAGCCTTTGGCTACGATAAAAAATTCTAATCAGATTTCTATCACAGAAATTGAGAAAAATCCTAAGAAACCATTTTGTAAGTTACGGCGGGTTGAGTACTCGGTGAAATTTATTTCATAAATTTCATGGCAACAAAAAAACCATTTTTAAAAATGACCTGCACTTCTTGTAAGAACGTAAATTATTTTACAAAAAAGACTAAGGCAATGCTAGAAAAAAAACTAGAAATGTCAAAGTTTTGTAAGACTTGCAAAAAGCACGCGATGCACAAAGAAGGAAAAAAATAAAATCCTTTATAGATAGAATAGAAACCAAAAAGAGGCCCGCGGGCCTCTTTTTGGTTGTGGATAGCGGGGGATTTGACAATACCCCCATGGGGGTATAAACTAAAGGTATGCAACATCAAAATAGTAAAAATAAAAGTAGTGTTATAAGACGCCTCAAGCTAATTGAGGGGCAGGTTCGTGGGCTTCAAAAATTAGTTGAAAATAATACTTACTGCATTGATATTATTACCCAAACTTCGGCGGTGAAACAAGGATTGTCTAACGTGGAAGATTTATTACTAGAAAATCATTTGTCAGGTTGCATTATTGACCAAATAAAATCGGGGAAAACTGATAAAGCTAAAAAAGAAATTCTTAAAGTTTATAAACTTAAAAGAAAATAAATATAGATGAATACTCAAATTTATCACATTAAAGGGATGCACTGTGCCTCATGTTCTTCTTTAATTGAAAAAACGCTTAAAAAAGTTGAAGGAGTGCAAAAGGTGGAGGCTAATTTCGGCACCGAAACTGCCAAAATATCTTTTGATGAATTAAAAATAAGCCCTGAAACTCTTTCTAAAAAAATAGAGCCTTTGGGATATTCGTTTATTATTCCCGAAACTTCTGATCACCAAAATCACGTTATGCCAAGTGCCAAAGAAATGGGTATGTCAGAAGATGAGCATAAAGCACACACTGGTATTGGCCAATCAAAGAAAGAAAAGCTGATGGAAGTAGCCGACATGCGGTCAAAACTTTTTTCGGTTATTCCTCTGGCTGTTTTTAGTATTTTTTTAATGACGTGGGATACTTTGACCCAATTTAATCTGGTAGTTATGATGCCTTATATTTGGAAAGAATTTTTTCATCATTTACTTCCGATATTTGCCACTTATACTCTTTTTGTGGTTGGCAAACCCTATCTTTTGGGATTTTGGAGATTTTTGCGATATGGCAAAGCCAATATGGATAGTTTAATTGGAATCGGAACTTCTGCGGCGTTTTTGTATAGTTTTGTGGTGACGGCATTTGAAGAGCCGTTGCGCCCATTTTTAAATGTTGACCACACTTATTATGACGTGACGATTGTGGTGATTACTTTTATTACTCTGGGAAAATATCTTGAAGCACAAGCAAAAATAAAAACGGGTGATGCTATTGAAAAACTTTTAAATTTACAAGCCAAAACTGCCATAATTATAAAAGATGGTAAAGAACAGGAAATTTCTGTTAATGAAGTAGTTCACGGTGATTATATTGTGATAAAGCCCGGAGCAAAAATTCCGGTAGATGGAATTTTAATTGAAGGGTCTTCGTTCGTTGATGAATCAATGATTACGGGAGAATCTATGCCAGTTGAAAAAAGTATTGGATTTAGTGTTGTTTCTGGAACGATGAATACCTCGGGGTCGTTTATATTTAAAGCTACTAAAGTGGGGTCTGAAACATTACTAGCCAATATTATTAAAATGGTAGAAGATGCCCAAGGAAGTCGCGCACCGATACAGGCCTTAGCAGATAAAATTTCGGCGGTATTTGTGCCGATTGTTATGATTATTGCCTTTTTGTCGCTGTTTGTTTGGCTTTTGGTGGGCACAAATTATTTGGGATTTGCTCAAGCGCTTTCTTATGGGTTGGTTTCTTTTGTTGGTGTTTTGGTAATTGCTTGTCCTTGTGCCTTGGGATTGGCAACACCAACGGCAATTATTGTTGGTGTGGGCAAAGGTGCAAAAGAGGGAATTTTAATTAAAGATGCTGGAACCCTTGAAAAGCTTCATAAAGTAAACACGATTGTGGTTGATAAGACTGGCACGATTACCAAAGGCAAGCCGGAATTAATTACTATTTCTGACGAAAGTATTCTTGGTATTTTAGCTTCGCTAGAAAATAAATCTGAGCATCCTATTGCCTATGCTATTGTTGAATATGCTAAGAAAAAAAATATTAAACTTTTGCCAGTTTCTGATTTTAAAATAGTATTAGGAAAAGGAGTTATGGGAACTATTAATAATATTGAATATTACGCCGGCAATGCTCAATTAATGCGCGACATTGGTTTGGGTTCTTATGACGGCCCAGAATTAGTTTTAGCAACTCGCCAAAAAATATTGGGAACGGTTATGGTAGCTGATGCGATTAAACCAGAAGCTATCACAGCAGTCAAAGATCTTCATAAACTAGGCATTAAGATTATTATGTTAACGGGAGATCATAAAAATACAGCACTGGCAATTGCCAGGGAAGTGGGTATTGATGATGTATTGGCTGAAGTTTTGCCCGCTGATAAACTTAATAAAATCAAAGAATTACAATCGCAGGGAAAGATTGTGGCGATGGCCGGAGATGGAATTAATGATGCGCCGGCATTAGCGCAAGCCGATGTGGGCATTGCTATGGGAACTGGCACTGATGTGGCCATTGAAACGGCTGGCATTATATTATTAAACGGCGATATCTCAAAATTAGTTAAAGCGATTAGACTATCCCGTTTAACGATGCGAGGCATTAAGCAAAATTTATTTTGGGCTTTTGTGTATAATATTGTTGGAATTCCGCTGGCCGCTGGAGTATTTTTCCCTTTCTTTGGATGGTTATTAAATCCTGTTTTTGCGGGAATGGCGATGGCTCTTTCTAGTGTTTCGGTGGTTGCAAATTCATTAAGAATTAAAACGAAAAAGATATAATTAATTAATATGTAACTATCTAATTTTAAAAAACATATGAATAATCAAAACAATAAAATAATATACTTAGTCGGGGGAATTTTAATCGGGTTATTTTTTACTTTAGTTTTTAGTCCTATGATGCGTTGGTCTGGGTCAATGATGCCGTGGGGAAACAATCTAATTATGAATCAGCGCATTAAAACTGCCAGCGGTATTGATCAACATTTTATCGAACAAATGATTCCTCATCATGAGGGTGCTATTGCTATGGCAAACCTCGCTCTTGAAAGAGCGAAACGTTCTGAAATTAAAATATTAGCACAGGCTATAATTAAAGCGCAGACTAATGAAAATCAAGAGATGAAGGCGTGGTATCAAGATTGGTTTGGAAAGAGTGTTCCCGAGGGAGGTTTATCTTCAATGGGTGGGATGATGTCTCAAGGTGGGATGCATATGGGAGGACGTGAAGATATTGATAGACTAAAAAATGCAGTAGATTTTGATAGGGAATTTATTGAGCAAATGATTCCACATCATCAAATGGCTATTATGATGGCTCAGATGCTTGAGGCTGGAACTGATAGGCCAGAGATGCAACAACTTGCAAAAAATATCATTAAATCGCAGTCAGAGGAAATCCAAAAAATGCAAGATTGGTATGAAAACTGGTTTAATTAATGCATTTCTATTTAGTGTATATTTTTATAGTTAAAAAATATAAATAAATAACATTAGTAAATATAATTATGAAAATATCAAAAGTATTACATATTATCAGCGTTATTGTTGGGCTTATTGGAATTGGAACATTAATTTCAGCTACTATCGCTGGACAAGCAGGTTTAGTTTTTGGTTTTACCAGAGAGCACTTGCTTTTTTGTTCAATCATTGTATTTCTTGTTGCTATTTGGCTTCAAATCGCAACAATTCATCATATGATGCTTGAAAAAACTAAAGAAATTATTTAAAACCGTATAGTTATAAAACTATGAAAAATTATACATTTCATGTCAGTGGTATGCATTGTAAGGCGTGCGTGGTGCTTACCGAAAGTGAGCTTTCTGATGTGCTAGAAATTTCAAAAGTGAAATCCTCACTAGCTACTCATAGCGTTGAAATCACAGGAGAATTTGGCGACAAACTGCCCGAAGATATTGCCCGCGATTTAAGTGAGGTGCTAAAACCTCATGGTTATTCGCTCTCTTTGGAAAAAAAGAAATATTTAGTTAATTGGTCTGATTTCACATTAGCCATTCCTTTTGCTTTGGGTTTTATTATTTTTTTCATTTTTTTGCAAAAATTGGGAATTGTAAATTTAATAACTACTTCAGAAGTTGACTACAAGACAGCTTTTATTATTGGTATTGTGGCTTCACTTTCCACTTGCATGGCGGTAGTTGGGGGATTGGTGCTTTCGATGTCGGCGAATTTTGCCAAAGAGGGTGATAAAATAAAACCGCAAGTATTATTTCATTTTGGTCGCTTGATTTCATTTTTTATCTTGGGAGGGGTTATCGGTCAGCTTGGAGCCGTCTTTCAATTAGGGTCTTTAGGTATTTTTATTTTAAATATGTTGGTGGCGGTGGTGCTTTTAATTTTGGGAATTAATTTGTTGGATGTTTTTTTGTGGGCGCGCAAATTTCAACTAACGATGCCGGCCTTTGTTGGAAAATATGCGCATAGTCTTAAAAATATCAATCACACTTTAACTCCATTATTGGTTGGCGTGGCTACTTTTTTTCTACCTTGCGGTTTTACTCAATCAATGCAAATTTATACTTTAACAACAGGTAGTTTTTTTACTGGCGCGATGAGTATGTTATTTTTTGCCCTTGGAACTTTGCCAGTGTTGGCGCTGTTAAGTTTTAGTTCGCTGGGAATCCACAAAAAAGCGCAGTCAGGAATATTTTTTAAAACCGCGGGGTTGGTAGTGATATTTTTTGCAATATTTAATATAATTAACGCATTAGTAGCCGTGGGAGCAATTCCACCTCTTTTTAATTTTTAATTAAATAAATTATGAAAATAAATATTGGAATTTTATTGTTTGTCGTGGCAGTTATTATTATGGGGGGAATATGGTTCTCCTCAAAAAAGAGCAACGATTCAACTATTAGTGTAAATCAAACGGCAGGTAATGTGAGTGTGGTTGATGGAAAGCAAATTATCACTATTAATGTGAGGGGTGGATATTCTCCAAGGATTACAACTGCTAAAGCTGATGTACCCACGGTGATTAATTTTAAAACTCAAAATGCTTTTGATTGTTCATCAGCAGTTACCATTCCTAGCTTAGGATATAAAAATAATCTACCAGCAACGGGAGAGACTCTTTTTGAAATTCCGGTGCAAAAAGCAGGGTCTGCGGTGAGCGGGACATGCTCAATGGGAATGTATAACTTTACAATAAATTTTAACTAAATCTTATTGTGCGACGGATGACGTCATTGTGGAAACTAAAAACCGAGTCAAATAGCTCGGTTTTTAGTTTCTGAAAAGTGTTGACAAGATTTTTATAATATGCTATCGTTTAAAAATAAGTCCCGTTCATTGAAAATATTCTATTGGCCACATTTTTAAGTAAATTTATGAATTTTTTTAAAAATGTAGCCAATTTGTAGAGCTACAGAACTTTTTTCAGGAGGGTGAAAGCCCATGACGCGCGAGAATCAAGATTTGAGTTTCGGTCAAGTGGTTCGGTGGACAATCGGGTTGGCGTTGCTTTTCACATTGCTCAGTGGAGGTTTGACGTGGATCGTCCAAGGCAACGACTTCTTCCTGTACAAGGTGTTCGCACCTGCGCAAGAGAACGTTCGGCGTGAGGTGTTTGAAAACACCAAGTCCTACAATCAGGGCATGGTGCAGGAGCTCCAGAATATGCAATTTGAGCACGTTAAGGCTAGTGACGAGCACAAAAAAGCCTTGGCGTCCGTCATCTTGCAACGTTCGGCGGATTTTCCCGAAGACAAGATGCCCAATGATCTGCGGGTCTTTATCTCGGACCTAAAGCGACAACGCGGTTTGTCGCAGTAGTCACCTCGCCCCTTTCATAGGAGAAAAGATCATGAGGAACATTTTTTTGCTCTTTGTTTTGTCTTCGCTAGTTGGTTGTGGACAACACATCAAAACTAGTGACGATATCGATCGGATTCGGCAAGAAAAGTTGTTGGCCGAGGCGTCCGCCCAGGTTGGTATGCCTGCCATCAAAAACTTCAGGGAGAAGAAAATTCTGAGGGATATCATTGAGTTGCGAGACCAGGACGGTATTGTGACCTACACATATCTTGAGAACATGGTCCCTACCATTGTTGCCGGGCATACGGCCTTGGGCGGCAAACTTACCTATGTGGGCGAGTCGATTGGGTACGGCATTTCCGCCGCGACTCAATTTACAAATCCACAGAAGATCGAATCAGAGGAAAGGGATTATGGCTATGCGATTTTACCGCAAGCCGACCCCAATGGCCTTTTCTCTCCAGCTTCGACGGAAGGAACGTGGATTATGATGTTGGACAGAGAAACGGGCAAAGTTCGCCCGCAGTACTTTGAGCCGAGGATTGTCGTCTCCACATTTAGGTATCAATTCGATGCCATTAGTGCGGAAAAATAGGCATCATTGATCCGTTCGTGATGCAAGGCCGATTGGAAAATCTCGCAAGAGAAATACCAATCGGCTTTTTTATTATATTTAAATTGTTTTTGTTTTTATAAATCCATTTACATTTTAATTTAAATATTATATAGTATCGATAATCTATCTATTTGTTTTAGGTAGATTTGCCCTTTGAAATACACAGTAAAAACTCGAACAGGAGATTTTTATGGCTCATGAGCTAGATCATGTAAATGGTTTTGGTCGTAGATCAAACCGAACTGGAAAAATTGTTTTGGGAAGACCTTCTAAGGAAACGTTGACTGAGCGCCTTCATCAATTAGAAGCTCGTAGGAAAGAGGTCATCAAAATGTGCCAAGAAGGAAAAAGAATTGAAGAAATTGCAGGGGCGATAGGGTGTTCAAGAAGTAATGTTTATGGGTTAGTAAGGCAATTGAACGCAGAAGGTCTTATTACGAATCCTGCCCCTAGGTCACGTAAAAAATATGGACGCTTCAGAAATATTAATGACCCCCGCGTTCAGATTGTCATTGAGATGAAAAAAAGGCGCGCTACGTTGGAAGAAATTGGACAAGCGCTCGGTGGTTGTACAATAGAAAATGCTCGGCAACTTATCAAAAATATTAAGTCAGTGCACGGAGAAGGAGTTTTTAATTCGGAAGAAAAGTATCGTACGACGAGAGAGGCGGCCGCCGAATTGCATATTTCCGAGAGCACTGTTCGTCAAATTTGTGAAATGGAGGGGATTAGTCTTATCCCTCGTGGCGAGTATCAATTTTTGATTGGCAATCAGGGGTTTGAGGAGCTTAGGGAACACCCTGTTGTCAATCATCAACAGGTCTGTAAATACTGTGGCGAAGTGTTCGTTAAAGACAAGAGTCGACATGGTGGCATGGTTACCTGCTGTGAGAAATGCTTTAAGGATTTACGCGCCAGGCGAAGACTAAAGCTCATTAGTGAAAAGCCAACTGCTGATTCATTGAGGGGGTGGGCGCTAGATTTATGGATAACACTGGAAAAGCATCGCCGTGATGAGAATCCCAGGAAGCTTCGGGGAAAAGAGAAATGGATTGGATTTGGTGAAGCGAAAAAGTTAACGGGGTTAAGTCATCAGCAAGTTTCGTGGCTTCGGCAACGCCATATAGTCACTATTCATCGTCACCCTACTAAAATGGGGAACGGGGGAGAGAAGGCGGCACTCTATGCCGTTAGCGAGATGGAAATTGCTAAAAAGATTTATGCAGAATTTCTGCGAAAAAGGAACGCTGGTGATTAGTGTTCGTAGCGGGAATCAGTTTGGCGCGCGCCAAACCAATTCCCGCTTTTTTATTCCATTAAAGTTTTCACATTATTTTAAAATTTAAAATTGTAAATTTCAAATTCCGCGCCCCGCAGGGTGCGGGAGTTATCCACATTGCTTTATTGTTTGTGTTTTTTAAAAATGGTAAAATAATACAATGTTTATATATTATATGAAAAAAATATTACTTTCTTTTTTTGTGGGCATTGTTTTTGCTGGCTTATTTTCGTTCGGGTATTATGTGTTAGCCGTTCCGCCTGCCAGTCCTTATTCTCCCGGAGCTACCATAGAACCAAACTGCGCAGCCGGTTCAACTAATTGCACCGTTTCTGCTCCAGTTCCTTATACTGGTGCTACTTCTTCGGTAAATCTTGGCTCGCATAATTTTACCGTAAATGGAACTGGAAAATTTGGCTACGACGCCTCAAATTATTCTACACTTTCAACAGATAAAGATGGCAATTTAACTATCGCCACCAAATCATCTGGGGGGCAGGGAAGTATTAATTTAAATTCAGCTGTGGCGGGAGATGCGACGATTTTATCAAATAATGGAACTTTGGTTTTGGGTGCTACTGGCGGATTAAATAATGAAAATATAACTTTTGATTTTGAAACTTACAAAGATAAAATTGCGGTAACTTCTGATAGTGGTGCTTTAACTTTAGATTTGGGGTCTTTTAATATTGTAACGAATGGAAATTTAACTTTGGGCCAAAGCACTCCAGGAACATTATCTACGCGGGTTAAAAATGGAGCGCCAACGGAATCAGATGAAAACGGTGCACTAGTTGTTGACTCAACTAATGGCAGATTATATTTCCGTTATGGTGGAGCGTGGCATTATGTTGCTCAAACCGCCGGTTTTCAAATTCCAAATTACGAAACTAAGGACCCAATTTCTGGGGAGCAATTAAAAGACAAAGATATTGTTTTGGGAATGATTAATGAAACATTGCCCGATGGTGCTTTGCACGGAGTCTGGGTCAAGGCGACTGGTGCCTTTGCTTCTTTGGGTATTATTTTTAAAAACGGTGTAACTCAAATATCAAATTTAGTGGTAGAAACTTTTACTGCTAAAACTGCTAAAATTAATTCTCTAGAAATGACCGACAAAGCAACGGGCATTTTATATTGCGTATCAATTGAAAATGGTAGTTGGCACCGAGAAAAGGGGGAATGCAAATAGACTAAATTCGAAATACAAATATCGAAATCCGAAATAAATTCTAAATTCAAAATCTGAATTTTCAAAACACGTTTCGAATTTCGATATTCGTTATTCGAATTTCTTTTACGAAGTAAAAGTATTATGTTTTATAACCGATCAAAATATATTGTATTGACGATGTGGATTTTGCTATCTTTGTTGATAGTATCAGCTATTGTTGTTTTTATTTTTTTTCCAAGTTTGGTTTTTGCCGATTCCGCTGGTCCGAATTTCCCTTCATCTTCTGTTGAAGATTCTAGCATCGGAACTGCTACGTGGACTAGCGTCGGTAATGCCACTGCGAGCGATAACTCGCGTGCTGGATCTTCTCTGGGTTCTTCGCAGATAACTCGATATATTAAGGCCACTAATTTTGGTTTTAGTATTCCGGGGGGAGCAACAATTGATGGAATTTTAGTTGAGTGGGAAGTTTCGATTGGTATGGGAAGTAATCCAGTAACTGATCACGCTGTTAGGATTGTTAAAGGTGGTACTATCGGATCAACCGACAAATCAAGTGGTACTGCATGGACTACCAGTGATGTCTTTTTATCACACGGAGGTGCTTCTGACCTTTGGGGAGAAACATGGACTCCAGCCGATATTAATGCCACCAATTTTGGTGCAGCACTTTCGGCGATTGGATCGGTTACTGCACCTTCTATGCCTCAAGTGGATTCAGTCCGGATTACCGTAACCTACACAGTGGCTAGTACCATTTCTGTTTCTGGAACCGTGTATACTAACGAAGGCACAACTACTATGGGTGCCGGAAAAACAGTTTCGGTTTCGGTAAATGGTGCGGCAGCCGCTGGTAATACCACCACGGCTTCAGATGGAACTTATACTATTAGCAGTATCACATCGGTGGCTAGTGATGTTTTGACGGTTTATCTTGATGGAAATACCGAAAAAGGTGCCACGGTGACCGTTGGCAGTGGTAGCAATTTAACTGGCATAGATATTTATCAAAATGATTTAATTACTCGGTGCGACAATAGTTGTTCGCTGACCAATGCAAATCTTAGCACGGCTGACAATAATGGCGATGCTGATATTTCTTCCGTTTATAGCGTGACGGGTAGCGATTTAACATTGGCTTCTGGAAATTCTCTTTTTATTCCTTCAGGAAGAACTTTTGCTCCCGGTGGAAACATAAATCTTCCCCTTAATTTTACTAATAACGGAACCTATACCAAAGGCACTGAAACCATCGCATTAACAGATACTTCAAGCACCAATAAAACTTTTGCAGGTGGCAATGGCAGTTATTATAATTTATCTATTACGGGCGGAGGTGCGGGAAGTGTAACTATAAGCGGAAATAATTCGTTTAATAATTTCACTATCGGTGCGCCAAAAACGGTCACCTTTACTTCTTCTTCTACGCAAACTATCGCCGGAACTTTTAGCGCCACCGGAACTGCTAGCAATATTATTACCATTAATTCATCATCGGCTGGCACAGCAGGAAACCTATCTAAGGCTTCAGGAAATGTAGAATGTGATTATCTCCTACTACAAGATTCCGCTGCTAGTGGCGGAGCTGTCTGGTTTGCTGGTGCGCATTCAACGGGCTTGACGGGAAATAGTGGTTGGGTTTTTGCTGGTGCTGGCGGAGGGGGAGGCAGTGGCGGGACCCCTGTTTTTAATCAAAAACATTTTCAAATTTTTAAAGATGATAAGGGTTTAAATTCGGCGAGCTCTTTGGCGGGCGAAGATGTTAATTATAATGTTGAGCTTGGCATTAATGTTAGGTTAAGATTTTTGGTAGTTAACAACGGCACGGGAGTGGGAGACATTACTCGTCGCCTTGAATTTAAAGAAGATGATGGTATCTGGAAAAGAATTACAAGCGACTTAAATAATGTTAGATTAGTTTTGTCGCCTCATTTTGCCGACAAAGAAGCCACTACTAAAATATTAACTTCTGCTGGCACTTTTGTTGCCGGACAAGGGAAGTCTACCGATTCAGACACTAATAAAATTTCACTTAATAGTGGAGAATATGTGGAAGACGAATATTCTTTAGTATTTTTAAATTCGGCTATGGGGCATTCTTATCAATTTAGAATTACCGATGCGGGTAATGTTTTTGATATTTATCAGGCAATCCCTCAAATAAGCCCCGAAAGTCTTGAGCTCGCCTTGTATAATATTAATCCAGTAGACGGTGCAGTACTTAAAACAAAAACCCCAAAAATTACTTTTTCGTTAAATAAAATAGGGGATTGTCGCGCATCTTTAGTAAATGGTAGCTATGACGATATGGCCAACGCCACGATATGTTTTGGTCAAAAAAGCACTTTTGCAAGTTGCTCAATGCCAAATTTAGGAGCCAATGGCCCAAAAACAATTTATTTTGCTTGCCAAGATAATGCGGGCAACAAAGATACTAAAGAAAATACTCACAGCGTAAACTATGCTCTAAGCTCCAATCAAAATTTATTTTCATTTTTTACATTCAAAGGAATAATGAATTTTATTGGAGGTTTTATCTTTAAATAAATTGTTTTAAAATTGAGTCAGTGGTATAATTATCTAATCAGATCAAGCAATATTATGAATACTCGCTGTCATAAGACTAAATATATTTTTCCGTTTATTTTTGCCAGCTTTTTGTTGTTGTTTTTTAGTAGTGCCTCAGCACAAACAATTACTCCTATTAATAGATTGGCTCAACTTCAATTAGAAGCCGATAAAAGAGCGCGCCAAATGGATTTGGGCGTGCAAGAGCGAAGATTGAGAGCTGACTATCAAAACAAAATCTATCTTTCTGCCTTACAGCCAAAATTAAGCCAAATTGCCGATATTAAAAAACAGCAACTTGTAAAAGAAATTTTGGATGAATTAACGCATGTTAATTTGTCGTGGACAAATCATTTTATTTCAGTTTTGGGACAGCTTGATAATGTACTTAGTAAAATAAAATCCCGGCAAGAAAAGGCTTTGCTAAATGGCCGTGATGTATCGGCTTCAACGCTTGATTTTAAAAAAGCAGAAAAAGCCATTGAAGCTGCGCGCGAACAAGTGTCTAATCAGGTTTCTAAAACCTATGCAATTGACGAGTTGATGATTATTGTAACCACTCCAGAAAAAAAGATAACTCAAACTAATTTGGTAAATCAATTTAGAGTTTTACTGAAAGGATTAAGAGACTCTTTATTTACTGACCTTTCGGCAATCCGCGATGGTTCAATTAGAGATGCTAGAATCGCGGTTTATAGTGCGCTAAAATCAATATCGCAAATTCCGGGAATTGACGCTGAGCCTCGTTAAAAAGAAAACCGAGAAAATAGAATCTAGAAAATAGAAAATAGAATATGAGCGACGAGCGTTTCGTATTCTATTTTCTACTTTCTATTTTCTAGATTCTAGATTTAATTATGGAACTAAAATCAATTATTATTATCGTGGTAGTTATTTTTATCATTTTGATAGGTGCTTTTTACTTTGTGAGTGTTAATAATCCAAGTGTTTCTAATTCGCCAAATTCCGCCTCAAATACATCAAATGGTCAAAATATTGACGGACAAAGTGTTCTTGATATCAGTCTTGATAGAACAGCAAACATTATGAGTGACTTTAAAAAAATTCCTAATGATTTGTCACTGAGTAATTATATGGTGGAATTGAATGATTTAATAAAAGCTTTTTAAAATAAGTAATTTGTATAGCAAAAAAGAGGGGATTAGCCCCTCTTTTTTGTTTGGGGGGCTTGAGTCTTCACCCTAAGGTCTATATATGTTTTTGGTGATTCAATGCCCTAAATGTTGTAATTTTTAAATCAAAATACTAGGGACAGGGTGAAGACTTGACAAGGGTGTTTATATATGATATGATTAAATGTAGAAGGCGGGGATATGTTTCTCTCGCCACCTTGAAAATTCAATGCATCGGAGCTTGACCATGCGTCCTTTTATTTCGATGATTCTGGCCATTTTGGTCCTTGTGTCCTTTTCTGGTTGCGGTTGGTTTGGGGGCGGATCAAAGGACCCCGAAGACCCTAGCGTGGTCTCCAAGAAATTGGATTTGGAAGAGTTTAACCTAGAACGAAAGAAGAGAATTCAAGGGGAAGAAGAAGAAATCTACACCAGAGTCGAGAATTTCAAGAAGCATATTAGAGAAGGTGTAGTGGAGGAAGCAGAAAGATTGGATGATTCCATTGATATGAGAGCGCAGATAAGAATCAAAGAGGAAGCTCTTGAGTCTGAAATCAAGAAAATGCGCATCGATGGAGAGGCGGATCTTAAGAAAAAGAAGGAAACGATAGATAACCTTGAGATAGAGGTTTCTAAGTTGCGCCGAGAGGATCCGAGAAACGACTTGCTGCTCACCCAAACTCTCGCTGAGAAAAACTTGAAAGAGACCGCATATCTCAAATCAAGGGTGGAATTGGACGAGACACTGAGCAATCACAGGGCCAAAGCAGAGGCCGTGATAATTAAGCTCCGAGTTCGAAATCGGTAGCGTCCTCCTTCGATTTTTGTGCAAGGTCCCGCGGATTTTCATAATCCAAGGGACTTTTTTTTCGATAAAATATGCTTTGACATAGGGCTGAAATTTGGGTATGATTTTGATTATAGCTCTTAAATTTGAGCAGTATAGGGGAATGGTGAAATGGTATCATAAAGGTCTCCAAAACCTTTGGTCTGGGTTCGATTCCCAGTTCCCCTGCCGGGTACCATTCGGCACCCGGCTTCGCCCGTAAAGCGAAGTCGGTGGCGCGAATGGGAGCCGAGGGAGGTATAGTATTGTACCTCCCCAGCTAATTGCAATTCTGCGCCTTGCTTCGCCACGAAGTGGTGAGCAAGAGGCAGAATTGGGACGCAGGGAGGTATAGTATTGTACCTCCCCCGGAAACATTTTCTTTTATGAAATTCTATTACGTTTATATTTTATATAATAATCGAAAGAATTTTATTTACGTAGGGTATTCTGAAGACTTAAAAGAAAGAATAAAATATCATAATAGTGGTCAGGTAAAATCAACAAAATCATATTTCCCGCTGGAGTTGATTCATTATGAGGCATACAGCGATATAAAAGATGCAAAAAGAAGAGAAGGGTATTTAAAAACGAATCGTGGAAAAACTACGTTGATGACAATGCTGAAAGATTTCTTTTCACAAAAATAAAATTGTTTTAATAATGAATTTCACTAAAAATCAAAAAATAATTATCGCTTTTTTTGCAGCGGTTTTTTTGTTGCTTTGGTTTGGAGTTTATATTCCTAGATCTTATAAAAATACTACAGAAATTATTTATAATGTTAAAAGTGGAATGAGTAGTAAGGAAATTTCCATTGACTTACAAAGGCAGGGGATTATTAAGAGTAATGTTTTTTTTCGGCTTTACGCTATTGTCTTTAATAAATACACCAAACTTCAAGCTGGAAAATATAATTTATCGGCCT
>CAYHFP010000017.1:0-14365 GCA_964355995.1 uncultured Candidatus Saccharibacteria bacterium
GGAGTTCAGACGTGTGCTCTTCCGATCTTATCGCCATTATCGCTCACGTTGACCACGGCAAAACCACTTTGGTGGACGCGCTTTTGCGTCAGTCAAAAACCCAAATGAAAAAGGAAGTTTCCGACCAAGAAATGATTATGGATAGCAATGAATTGGAAAGAGAAAGGGGGATTACCATTTTTTCAAAAAATGCTGCGGTTTTATTTGGCGATTTAAAAATAAATATTATTGACACTCCCGGCCACGCCGACTTTGGCGGAGAAGTTGAGCGCGTTTTAAATATGGCCGATGGTTGTTTGCTTTTAATTGACGCCAAAGAAGGCCCAATGCCTCAAACCAGATTTGTTTTGAAAAAAGCCTTAGAAATGGGCCACAAAATTATTGTCGTTGTTAATAAAATCGATAAACCCGATGCCAGGTGCCAATGGGCGCTTGATGCCACACTAGAATTATTCTTAGAACTTGGCGCCGGCGACCACTCTTTAGATTTCCCCGTTATTTATGCCTCAGGACGCGATGGCAAAGCCGGACTTGAGCCAGATTTATCAACAATGACCGATATTACTCCTATTTTTGAAGCCATCGCTTTGCATATTCCGGCACCAATTGCTGATCCAAATCAACCCTTGCAAATGTTGGTGACTTCAATTTCTGCCGATAGTTTTAAGGGCAGAATTATTATTGGTAGAATTTATGCTGGCTCAATAAAAGCTGGGCAAGAAGTGATGCAAATTAACCGCGCTGGCATTCAAAAAAAATATAAATTGACTTCTTTGATGACTTTTTCTGGTTTAGGAAAAGCCGAAACCACTGAAGCTGTTGCCGGAGATATTTGCGCAATTGCCGGAATTCCTGATGCCACGATTGGTGAAACAATTGCTGACCCAGAAAATCCAAAAGCCCTTCCGTTAATTAATATTGAAGAGCCAACCGTCAAAATGACGTTTATGGTTAATAACTCTCCGTTTGCCGGAAAAGAAGGGGAATTTTGTACTTCACGACAGATTCGCGAAAGATTATTTAAAGAATTAGAAACTGACGTCGCGCTTCGCGTTGAAGATACCGAAGCTGGAAGTTTAGCTGGAGCAGGTGGAGCTAGTTGGATTGTTTCTGGTAGAGGAGAATTACACTTAGCTATTTTAATCGAAAGACTTCGCCGTGAAGGATATGAATTTTTGGTTTCGCGCCCACAAGTAATTACCAGAGTTATTGATGGTAAAAATATGGTACCTTATGAAAAAGTATTTGTGGAAGTTCCCGAACAATACCATGGCGTGGTTATTGCTAAATTGGGGGGCAGAAAAGGCGAAATGAAAGAAATGAGGGGACACGAAGGTACGATGTTTTTGGAATTTATCATTCCGACAAAGGGATTATTTGGATACCGCAGCGAATTTTTAACAGACACTAAGGGTTTGGGAATTATAAATACCAGTTTTTTCCAATATATGCCAGACCCCGGAGCTTGGAGGGAAAGAGCCAATGGTTCTTTGGTGGCCAGTGAATCTGGAGTTACTAATTTTTACGGATTAATTAATGTGCAAGACCGCGGAACATTATTTTTAGACCACGGAATTCAAATTTATGAAGGACAGGTGGTAGGGCAAAATTCTCGCTCCGAAGATATTCGAGTGAATGTTTGCAAAACCAAGCAACTTTCTAATATGCGATCTAAAGGAGAAGGATCAGACGAGCATTTTAACATTCCAAAAACGATGGGACTGGAAGAAGCTTTGGAATATATCGGTGACGACGAATTGGTGGAAATAACTCCAAAAACGATTCGCATCAGAAAAACGTATTTGACTGAAATAGCGGAAAAGCAAGCGAAAAGAGAAACGAAAGGAAATTAAAACAAAAAATCTGTTTGCGAAATAAAAATCGCCGAGCTAAAAACTTGGCGGTTTTTATTTGTGGATAAATAAAATTCTCTTTAATTTTTTTTTGTGATATAATTTACTATTAAATAGGTAAATTTAAAAACACATGTCAAAATTTAGAAATATTACTTTAACTATTTTATTGCTTTTTGGAATTTCTTTATCTTTTGTATGGGTAGCTTTTGCTACTGCTCCAAATCCTGGACACAATTTTACTGAAATTAGCGGGGGAGCAGTTCAGGGAGATTTAATTTATGGTTCGGCTGCTGATACTTTTTCAACTTTGTCTAAAAGTACTTCTGCTACTAGATATTTATCAAATACTGGCACTAGCAACAATCCGGCATGGGCACAAGTTGATTTAACTAACGGCGTAACAGGGTCCTTGCCAGATGGTAATATTGCATCAACTTTAACCGGCAAAACTTATAATTCCTTAACATTAACTAGTCAAGCTGTTGGTTTTACTATTGCTGGTGGAACAACTTCTAAAACATTAACTTTACTTGGGGATGCGACACTTTCGGGAACTCCATTATCCAGCCCGCTGACAACTTTAGGAGACGTTATTTACGGCGGAGTGGCTGGGGTGGCAACTAGATTGGCAGGTTCAGCCGGATTTTTAAAATCAACCGGATCGGCAATTCCATCGTGGAGCTCAATTGGGTTAACATCAGATGTTAGTGGAATTTTGCCTTCGGCTAATGGTGGGACTGGAATGGCCTATTTCACGGTTTCTGGCCCGAGCTCTACGGCAAAAACTTTTACTTTTCCCAATGCTAGTTCAACGGTGTTAACTGACAATGCCGATGTTACTGTTGCTCAAGGAGGCACAGGTCTTTCAGCTACGGCTGATGATGCAGTATTCGTTGGAGATTCAACTTCGGCGGTTACAGCACGCACTCTACCAAGCTGTTCTAATGCTACAACAGAAAAACTTCTTTATAATTCTAGTACTAATGCTTTTTCTTGTGGAACTGATCAGACTGGTGGTGGAGGTGGGGGAGCCACTTATGTGGTTGCTACTGCTGACACTGCCAGCACCGCTTCAACTTCCTATCAAAATATTACTGGGCTGTCATGGTCTTTATCGGCTAGCACAAGATACGATATTGAATGTAAAATTTTATATTCTGCTAGCGCAACCACTATCGGACTTGGCATAGGTTGGACTGGGCCAGCTTCACCGCTAATTACTAGTGGGCAAATGGTGGCGGGTATCACCACGGCAACTGTTGGTGGAACTACTTCGGTAGGAAATGATACTGGGGCATCTACGACTGCTTCGGTCGCGACAACCAATAATCACGCAGAATTTGAGGGATTTTGGAGTAACGGCACCAATGCCGGAACTTTGCAAATGAGATTTAAACCAGAAACAGCAACTTCAAGTGGTATTACAATTAAGGCAGGTTCGTGGTGCAAATATTCAACTTATTAAAATGAAAAAGTTATTTTATTTACTTATTTTATTTATTCTTCCATTAATGGTTTCCGGAAAAGTAGCCTATGATCACTCTTTTTCTAGCGAGAGGTCACTTTTGTATCCTTCGGTTACTTTGAATATGTCTTTTGATGATTATGAAAAAGACATTAATTGTGGCGGGCTAAATTTTTGGGGAATTCAAATTATTGAACATACTACCGGGAAAAGATTTGTCGGTTCGCCTCGTTTTGTTAATTCAGAGGTTTTATCGCAAGAATTTACTTTTGATTTAGCGGTTGGTGACTACGAAGAAATAACTTTTATTTGTTCTGATGATGGCGAAAATGAAGCCTTTCAGTTTGGTTCCATTGAAAATAATTTAGCGGGAGATCAGGTAATTTTTTCCGCCCAATTACCAACCCCAGAATTAGAAGAAAACCAATTACCACTAACTGAGACTGAGGCTAAAACCGAACCCGAATCATCCGTTAGTCAGTTATTGGATGAAAATATTTCTGGGGTGACAACTACCTCAGATATTGATGGGGTTGAGACTGTTATAACTCTTGAAGGTGCTTCTTCTTTAGATGATATTGCTGTCGAGCCAGTTGAATCAGAAGAAGTATCAGTAGAAGAAATTGTTGAGCCATCTAAAACTCTCGCCGAAATTCCTACTGAAACTTTGATTGAAAATATAGCCGAAACTCCTGTCGAAAATCTAATTATTGAGACTCAGTCAATAATTGTAGAAGAAGTTTTGGAGCCATTTTTAAATTCAATAACAATTTTGGAAACGATAGAACCAGTTTCTTCTCCAGAAGTTATTGAGGTAACACCAGTTTTGGAAACTCCAGCTTCAGAGACTCCTAGCCAAGAGCAAATTATTACCACATCATTTTGATATTTTGAAAAATAAATGCAAATTAAAAATCAACAATTATTTTTGCCGGCCCTGGTCTTGGTTATTTTAATAATACCAGTTAATTTTGCTCAAGCTTTGCTTTCTTGTAATGTTAGCGCCAGTGCTTGCACGGGTAGCGAAGTCACAGTTTTTAAAATGGAGGCTCTGTCTAATTCTCATTCAGAGCTAAATAATCAATCAAATTATACTAAACGAGTTTGCTGTAGTGGTCCTGTTGGGTTAGGAACTTCTTGCTCTGGAAGTTATGTGACGGTGGTAAAATTATACGCTAGTGCCAACTCACACGCTGAACAAAATTCCCAATCAAATTACACTAATAGTATTTGCTTATCGGTTCCCGCCAGTGAAACAATTAATTTGGCCTATCAAGCTAATAATTGTGCTGGCTATGACACTACAATCGCTTCTATTTCTGGCACCACCAACTCCCATATGGGAGATGCTAGTGCCTATACTACCAAAATTTGTGCTACGGTGCCCGAGTCATTAACTTTTTCAATTTCCGATAATAGTATTGGATTTGGCAATGCTTCTACCGCTAGTGCCAGATACGCGACGGGGGATACTCTCGGATCTGCAACCGATTCTAGCGATGCCCATACTATTTCAGTCTCAACTAATGCAACCAATGGCTACACAATGACCATTAATGGGGCAACTCTTGATAGTGGCGGTTCTACTATCGATGCTATCGGAGCAACTGCCACCGCTTCTAGTGTTGGGACAGAACAATTTGGTTTGCGTTTTTTAATAAATTCTGGAACAGGAAGTGCTTCTAGCCCTTATACTTCTTCAAATTGGGCACTCGACACAGCTTCTTTCCCCGATGAAGTTGCTTCTGGATTAGGAGACGGCATCGTCACAATTTTAGGAGCTCGATATATTGTTAATATCTCAGCCTCAACTTCAAAGGGTAGTTATTCTTCGACATTAACTTACGCGGTCACGGCTAATTTTTAAATAATAATGGTGTGAATAAGATTGGCTTGCGTAAAATAATACAACCGTTATAATAAAATAATAAAAATAATTAAAATATATAATGATGATAAAAATGCAAAGAGTGTTTTCTAGTTTGGTATTGTTGGTTTCTGTTTTAGCAATGAACATGGGTCTTTTGGTTCCAGTTGCAAATGCAGCTTCTTTGACATCTTTATCGGATACGATGTCTTCTTCTAAAATTAGTACGGCTTCTAGTCACGTAATGAAATTTACTACTCCAACAGGCGCTTCTGATAGCTCCGATACTATTATTATTACTTTCCCTTCGGACTTTAATCTTACCAGCAAAGCAATCAGTAGTGTAACTTTCACTCACGGATCTTCAACTGGTGCTGAAAATACTGAAACACTCGCTGCATCTCCTAGTGCCACTGCTTGGGGCGCAGTTTTTTCTGGAACTCAGAATAGAATTTTTACTTTAACTGCCCCAACTGATGGAGTCGGTACTGCTTCAGTTGCTGCTAGTGATAAAATAATTATTACCTATGACAGCACTAATTCGACTAACGCTTCTAGCGCCACTAATTATACTATTCCAGTTTCTGGAACTTTTGGCGACACGGGAAATATCTATATTACTTTGCTAACTGATGATCAGGTTTCAGTAACCGCTACCGTTTCTGAATCATTGACATTTAGTATTTCTGATAATAGTATTGGATTTGGGACCCTTTCAACTTCAGCTGCCAGATATGCCACTGGAGACACCTCTGGAACAACTTCAGAAGCCGAAGCTCACACTTTAGTGGTGGGAACGAATGCTTCAAATGGATATACGATGGCAGTAAACGGAAGCACTCTAACTAATGGAGCCTTTACTATTAGTGCCATTGGATCAAGTAATACAGCCTCTTCTGCTGGTAGTGAACAATTTGGAATTAGAATGACTGCTACCGGAGGAAGTGGGACAGTAACTGCGCCCTATGCATCATCTGGTTTTGCTCTAGATACTGCTGCTTTCCCCGATCAGGTTGCATCAGCTACTGGATCTTCAGCTAGCACTACTTACTCAGTTCGTTATCTCGCCAACATTGCTTCTTCTACCGAAGCCGGGTCTTATACTTCTACATTAACTTACACTGCGACTGCAAATTTCTAGACAGAGTTCGTAAAATTAAATATGAAATATTTTTTTACAGGCATTTTTATAATATCTTTTTTTGCCGTAGTTTTTGCTATGCCGGTTTTTGCCTTAACAATTTCTCCAGCCAAACTTGAAATCACGGGCGATCCAGGAACTACCATTAATTCTGAATTCGAATTATTTAACGAACAACTGGATAGCAAAATTCTTTATTCGTCTTTTTCAAATTTTGATTCTGATGGTGAAACTGGTGCACCACATTTTACTGCTTCCGACACCGGTTTAGCTTCATGGATAAAAACTGATTCTAGTATTTCGTTAGCGAGCAATGAAAAAAGAACCATTAATTTTTCTGTTACTATCCCTAAAGACGCTGAACCCGGCGGACATTTTGCTGCTATCTTCTGGGGAACTCAATCTCCAGAATCTCAAGATGGTGGTCAAGTCTCTATTGGCGGTAAATTAGGAATCTTAGTCCTACTTCGTGTTTCTGGATATGTTAAGGAGGGTAGTGACTTACTGGGTTTTGGTGCTAAAAATAATCAGAAAATATTTTCAACTTTACCCATCTCTTTAGAATATCGAATTAACAATAGTGGTGGTGATAGGATCATTCCTACGGGTCAGGTAATAATTAGAAACTTAAAACTTTGGAATACGGCCACTCTTTTAGCAAACAAAAAAATTGGCAGTGTTTTGCCGGGAAGTGTTAGAAAATTTGAAGTAGTTTGGGGTAATAATCAATTAGAAAATGATAAAAAAGTTTCTAATTCTGGATTTCTCACTTCAGCTATGTATCAGTTATTTAATTTTCATTTAGGTTGGTATTCAGCCGAACTAAGTGTCGTTATTGCCCAAGATAATGAACCTATTAAAAAATCATTTAGTTTTTTTGTTATTCCTTGGCAATTATTAAGTATAATTTTATTATTGTTTATTTTATTCGGTGGCTTGGGAACTGTGGGGCTAAAAAGATATAACCGCTGGATTATCAAAAAAGCAACTCAAAAAACATAATTAATGAAATACTTTATTTTTCCATTTTTTTTACTTGGTCTTTTTGTATTTTTATTGCCACAGCTCGCGCTAGCTAATAGCGAAAATGTGAGCATCAATGCCATAGTATTGGGTTGTGGTGATAGCATCATCCAGTCCGGCGAAGAATGCGACACGCTGAATTTTAATGGTTCCACTTGTATTACAAGTGGCTTTGCGAGCGGAAGCATATCTTGCGACGCAAATTGTACTCTTAACACCTCTTCTTGTGCTAATGTAATTTTTAATACCAATACCCGTGGCGCTAGCGGTGGCGCTTTCGCATCCGTAGCTGGGAATCAAACTCAGCCTCAAATTCAATTACAATCCCCGTCAATTAGTGGTGGTTTAGTATCCTCACAAATTTATTTTAAAATTCTAGAAATTTCTCAAGCGATTTTGGATTATTTTAGCATTAACTTTGCTCAAGATAATACCTCTTCGATTAAAGATGCCACTCAATTAGGGCAACCGCTTTCAAATTTTAATGATGCTAGTAATAATATCATTACTCCGGAGGATATTATTAATAAATTTATTGATGTAGCTAGGGCATCTTTAACCCCTCCCAATATTAATCATTTTCCGAAAAAAGCACGGGGAGGAGAAGAGATTACAATTGCTGGCCAAACTTATCCCTATGGTAAGGTTGCAGTTTTTGTGTTAAGTCAAGATGTTGAATCATTCTCCATCCACGAGACTTCTGCCGATAAAAATGGTAATTTTTCTTTCACCTATAAAGTTCCCGAAGTTACTTCATCTAATAAAACTGCCGCTATTTTTGATATTTTTGGTCAATCCTACAAATTAAATGTTTGGACTTTAGTAGTTGACTCAAAAGGTGCACATAGTTTAATGAGTAAAAAAATCACCATCGATGTTTCAAAACATCTTTTCTCACTTGATTTAGACATTGCTTCGGTAAGCCTGATAATATTTAGTATTATGTTTTTGGTTATAATGCTATTAATATATTTCTTATTAAAAAAACCAAAGATTGGGGGAGCTTTTTAATGCACTGATTATTTACTGACTTAAATTTTGAGCAATAAAAAAGCCTTGCTAATCGTATCTGGGCAGAAAACGATAAATTAGCAAGGCCTAGGGTGGCAAGGCCAGGCGTGGCCTTCAATAGATTCGCAAGATATGCTCGTCCGCGAAAATCTTATGCCCCTAACACAGGCATCACCCTCTATTTAAATGATAAAAAATTATATAAAATTATATAAAATTAGTCAATAGCTTATGATTGACCCAGAAAAAGAAGTAACACCAATCGGCGCTAACCCGCCACAACCAGTTCTCTTGCGAGAGAATGGTGTGGGGGTAAAAAAGAATGTGTTTATTGTAGGCTTTTTGAGTTTTTTTGGCGGAATCAGCCAAGACATTTTTGCGCCTATTTTACCTATTTATTTAACTACGGTTTTGGGATTTGATAAAACCATTATTGGAATTGCTGAAGGAATTGTTTCCGCCAGTTCCTATTTATTTAAAATTGTTTCGGGATATTTATCTGATAAATTTGGCAGACAAAAACCCATCATCTTTTTGGGTTATTTTTTATCAATGATTTCGCGGGTGTTTTTAGTTTTATTTACTTCAATTGGAGGAGTTGTGGCCTTAAGATTACTTGATGGCGCCGGAAAGGGAATCAAAGACCCGCCCAAAGATGTATTGGTTGCCGGTTCATCCAAAAAAGAAAATCGAGGCAAGAGTTTTGGAGTAGCGCGTATGCTTGATACTCTAGGGTCTGTCGCCGGGCCACTGGTTTTGTTTGCTTTACTTTATATTTTTTCTGGGGATGGCGGAAATGATTATATTTACCACCAAATTTTATTATTCTGCGCAGTGCCGTTAGTTATCACTTTGCTTTTAGTTTTCGCGCTCAAAGAATTACCCAAGACACAACCTCAAGAAAACATATCCGTCATTGCGAGCGAAGCGAAGCAATCTCTCCCAAAATCATTTTATATCTTTTTAGCCATCATTATTCTTTTTACCATCGGAAACTCCTCTGATGCTTTTTTAATTCTGCGCGCCAAAAATCTGGGGCTCACCTTGCTTCAAATTCCATTAGTTATCGCCTTATTTAATTTTATTTATGCCTTGGCTTCCGTGCCGTTGGGGTCGCTTTCAGATAAAATTGGCCGAACTAAAACGTTAATCATTGGTTGGCTGGCATTTTCACTGGTATATTTGGGTTTTGCCACTGTAACTAATACGGCATTTATTTGGCCACTTTATGCACTCTATGGAATCTATTATGCGACAAGCGAAGGCGTTTCGCGGGCATTTTTGGCCGACATTGTTCCCGCAGATCATCGAGGCCGAGCTTTTGGAATTTACGGGATGACTATTGGATTAACTGCTTTGCCCGCTAGTATTTTAGCCGGATTTTTGTGGGATAGATTTGGAGCTCAGGTTCCATTTTATTTTGGTGGCACAATGTCATTAATAGCCTTGATATTACTCATTATTTTTTCTAAAAAACTAGAGGGGGATAGACAAAAGATATAAAATATATTAATATTTAATCGTGGAACGAGAGGGGTTCGCATGTTGGGTGAGGTTATTGAGTGGACGCATAACCATTCAGTGATTTGCAGGGTTTAGCCTTGCCGAACCCCTCTCTCTTTTGCTCTTTTTGAATCAGCTAGGCTGGGGTCGTATCGAGCCGTGACGTAGTGCACGAGTTCTGATCGATAGATTATTATTTTAAGGGTCTACACCTCCCTTAGAAGTTTTAATCTCTCAGATTTCTCCGACCCCAGCCCCCCTTTTATAACCCAAGCACTTGTTTGGGTTTTTTTCTTGCAAAAAAAATAGACGTCCAACGTCTATAGCCTATAGACGTTGGACGTCTATTTTTTTGATATAAAAATAAAATCAAACGGCGCGCCCGCAGGCGCGCCGTTTTTTGTTTTAAGGTTTAGGGTTTAAGCTTTAAGTTTCAGAGCACATTAGCACTCTTGAGTCTTCACCCTAAGGCAAATATATGTTTTTAATAATTCTATGATTTAAATATGTTATTTTTTTAAACACCAATACTGGGGCAGGGTGAAGACTTGACACGAGTTTTTAAATTTCATAATATGAGTTATCACTCATTAAGTTTGACTGCTAATATGATTACAGACAGGCAAAAAAATATTTTACATTCACTGATAAAAGAATACATTGATATCGCCGAGCCCATTAGCTCAAACTTGCTTCAAAAAAAGTCTAGTTTAAATGTCTCGCCGGCAACCATTAGAAACGAACTGCAAGAATTAACTGAGCAGGGTTACATACGTCAGCCTCACACCTCGGCCGGACGCGTGCCGACTAATAAGGGTTATCATTTTTTTATTCAGATTACTTTTTCGCAGAGTACCGAAAAGCTACCCAATTTTATTGAAAAAGAAATTGAAATTGCCAAACAAAAAATAGAAAATGAATTACGGCTGGCGCAAGAATTAACCAAGTCGCTGGAGCAAATTCATTCAGCATTACATTTCAACAGAGTAGAGGAAAATAGCTTATTCGATATTTTAAAAATTATTGGAACACCACAAACAACCTATAGCAGAGACATTGAAGCAATAAAACAGCTCTTAGAAAAATTTGAAAATTTGTAAGAAAAAAGCCCGGGCTGCAAGTGCAACGCGGGCCTGGTCTCCTCAAGCAATGTTTTGCGCCATCGCGCATCTCCTGTTCAGCGGAGCGTTTGCGCGTCACCTCGATGGCAACGCGCGGTCGCCGGCGCCGGTTGATCAGCAAAATTGAGATTGGGAAACGGTGGCCGGATGAGCCGTGGCCGCGACGACGTCGAAATGGAAGCTATTGAAGTTACATGAGAAACTGAAACCATTCATGGGGTGGTTCCCCTTTCTGAAAGGTATTTGCTCTATGCAGACCCATACCCACAATGGAGTATAGTCAGGGCAAAATCCCCTCCAAAAGAACAACGAAACGTTTCGAAGACACTCTCCGAAACACGCAATTGAACCTAAAATTTAGATGCAATTGTGTGTTCCGAAGAATTCGTGAGAAAAAGTTGTCAAAATGCTAAATTTATCCAGTTAAATTGCCCTTTCAGGGCACCGCCCTAGGCGGATTTAACAGGATTACCCTTGTCTAACCCTATACTTCCATTATAGCACCATACCAAATCCTTGTCAAGCCCCTTGCAGTCCTTTTGGATAAAAATGGAAAAGAGGCAAGTTGTCGCAGAGTGCAGACAACTTGCCCCCGGAGCGTGAAAAAGATCACCTTCCTTTCTATAGATACTAGTTTATATATACTAAATAATAATTAAAAAATCAACCACTTTCGTCATTGCGAGGCGCACCGAAGCAATCTAGATTGCTTCGCTTTGCTCGCAATGACGACTTAAAACTATGGATGAAGAAATAAAACAAAATGATTCAGCGGACGCACCAGCTAATCACAATGAGTGCGATAAAAAGACCGACGAGTATTTAAATAATTGGAAACGCGCGGTGGCAGATTTATCTAATTATAAAAAAGAAGAAATGGCGCGCATGGGAACTTTATTGGGTTATGCCAAAGAAAATTTATTTTTAGAATTTTTACCAATTATTGATAGTCTGTATTTAGCCCAACAAGCCTTTGGTAAAGATGGATTTGCAGGAGTGGAAAAACAAATTCAAGATTTTTTAAAAAAAGAGGGGATTGAAGAAATTATCACCATTGGTTTATTGTTCGACCCAAACACTATGGAAACCATTGGCGAAATGACCAATGACCAATTCCCAATTTCCAACACGGTCGTAGAAGAACTCCAAAAAGGGTATAAAATGGGCGACAAAGTCCTAAGGCCAGCGAAAGTGAAAGTCACGAAGTAGACTTTCATCCTGAGCGAAGTCGAAGGATCAAGATAAATCAAAGCATTAAAGCAAGTAAACTATTCGTTTATTCGTACGAATAAACGAATAGTTATTATGCGACTGCTTATTCTCACGAATAAGCAGTTAAATACAATAAATACAATATCAAAATGCAAAATTTAAAAGAAAAAATAAAAGAAGTCAAAAAATCAATTGTGGCGATTGGGTTTAATCCAAGTCCTGATAAAATAACTATTTTAGGGAGTGGATTTGTTTCTGATGGGAAAATTATTACCTGCGCACATTTATCTAATAATTTAACTGATGAGCAAAAAAACCAGTTAAAGGTTAATGTGTTGACCGAAGAAGTAGGTAAAGACTTGGAAAGATATCAGTGGACGCCCATTAAATTATTTAAAGAAAATAAAAAAGATGATTTGGCAGTTTATGAATTTTCAGGAACTAAACCAGAAAATATACCAAATTTAACATTAGCAGATTCTGAGAATATAGAAATTGGAGAAGATGTATATTTTATTGGTTTCCCATACGCCGCGCAGTTAATAAACGATGGATTCGGAATAACCTTAGTAGTTAACAAAGGAATTGTAAGCAATATAAAACGGGATGGTGCGGATCCAGATAAAAAAAGAAATTGGTTTATTATTGATGCTATTAGTAATCCTGGAAATTCTGGATGCCCGGTAATAAATTTAGAAACAAACGAAGTAATTGGAGTGATGAGTATTTCTTTTAGAACAAAGTCGCAAACCAATCCAGAGCTAGATATTAGAGAACCAATGCACATAGCTGGGGCAAAACCAATAAATTTAGTAAAAGAATTGTTAAAATAAATAAAAATATAATAATATGGAAAACCAAAACATAAAAGT
This sequence comes from uncultured Candidatus Saccharibacteria bacterium, assembly GCA_964355995.1. Taxonomy (GTDB): domain Bacteria; phylum Patescibacteriota; class Minisyncoccia; order Minisyncoccales; family Staskawiczbacteraceae; genus VGLO01. The sequence continues at coordinate 13,072 of CAYHFP010000017.1, forward strand.
AAATTTTTTATTAATATGCGAGTCGGCGGATTTTGATAGTAGTGGAAAATTAAATATAAATGGTGTCTTTGACCAAATAAGAACGGGTGGATTTCCTGCTCTTCGCAAGAAATTATCAATTGTGTTGCAATTAGAATTACCGAAGGGAAAGCATACCCAATATGTAAAATTTAGAAAAAATAATTGGGAAGTAAGAACTCTGGATGTTAATATTGAAAAAGAAGAAGATAGTCAACACAATGTTATTCATAATATTACTAACTTAATACTTCCAGAAGAGGGGGATTATGAAATAGAAGTTTTTGTTGATAATAATAAAATTTTATATAATGGATATACAAAATTTTCTGTTATAAAAGAATAAAAATATGAATGAAAAATTGGAAAATATAAGTGAAGACAGCTCAACTTCCTACGGCACTACCCCTCAATTATTGCCAACTGAATCTGTCGTTCGCGAAGTAAGTAAGGCGGTAGTAGAAGATATGGCATTGCAAAGTAAATTAGCAGTATTAGATGAAAGAGTAAGTGGAGTTACTCAAGATTTAAAATCTACAAAAGAAAATCGAAAATGGATTATAGGATTAATTGTCGGATTAATTAGTATTATCATAGCATTTTCAGGAGTAATTTATACGGGGGTTTCAATATATATTAATTTAATTAAAGATTCCCAAGATTCTTATAGAAATTTGCAAAAAGATTATTATGAAGAACTTATTAGAAATAAAGATCAAATATATAATTTTATAATTAAAACGGAAATAAAAAATGGTTGTTTACAAAAAGATCTATATTGGGAATATAAAAATTGCGTATTGCAATTAGAAAAATAAATAAGTAAATTGAATAACCAAGCACTCAATGCGTTGAGTACTCGGTGAAATTAATTTCATAAATTTCATGACAAAAATACTAGGAATAGACTTGGGGACAACGAATTCTGCAATGGCTATTGTGGAAAATGGTGAGGCCAAAATTATTGAAAATAAAGAAGGTGCTCGCACTACGCCTTCGATTATTGCTATTACTAAAGCGGGGGAACGCGTGGTGGGAGTTTTGGCAAAGCGCCAATCTGTCACTAACCCAACTAACACTATTTTTTCAGTTAAACGATTAATTGGACGAAAATTCAGCGATGCCGAAGTGCAAAAAGACAAAAAGAATTTGCCTTACGAAATTAAAGAAAGTGCCGACGGTGGTGTGGATGTAAAAATGGGAGATAAATGGCTTAATCCCGCTGAAATTTCAGCGATGATTTTGCAAAAATTGAAAGCGGACGCCGAAGCCAAAT
>CAYHFP010000018.1:0-14078 GCA_964355995.1 uncultured Candidatus Saccharibacteria bacterium
CACCAAAGTGGTTTTGCCGTGGTCAACGTGAGCGATAATGGCGATATTTCTAATCTTATTCATAAAACAAAAAGCTGGCCTTCAGCTTGTAATTTACTATTTTTATTTATAACCAAATATAACATAAAATTTTCCCAATGTAAAGAAAAAGCCTCGAACCTGCGCGGGTTGAGGCTTGCGGTGAAAATTTCACCACCTATTTTGGATTCTGGACAAGTCCATGGAAATCAACGTATCCCCCCATAGCCTCATTCAATTTTTCATGTTCGGGGCCCCAAAACTCACCAGTTTTGGGTAATCCAAATCTTTCCTGTAACTCCCTTACCCCCAAAGCGGTTTGTTGTCCAAATTTGCCGTCAGGAATAATGTTTTGGTGGTTGCACTCCAGTCCCTTTAGGAGGACTTGCAAAAATCGAACCGCCGGCCCCTCAGATCCAAACTTAAGTGATTCCATGTCGTCACCCCTTATCTAGTTTACGCTTACGAACAAACAGAAAGAACACTCTCAAATTCTAGCATTTTTAGATAAAATGTCAAAAGGCAAACAAAAAGCTCGCGGATTTTCCGCGAGCTTTTTTTTCTTAAAAAGCAGCAACTATTTAGTGATTTTTAACATTTCAATATCGTAGACCAAAGTTGAGTTGGCTGGAATTAAAGTTAAAGCGGTTGAGCCATAACCCAATGCTGGTGGAATAACTAACTTTCTTTTCTCTCCGAATTTCATTCCCACTACACCCGAATCAAAACCCTTGATAACTCTTTCTTGTCCAATAGGAAAAGTAAAAGGTGCATTTCTATCAATGCTTGAATCAAATTTCGTGCCATTTTCTAGGTAGCCTACATAGTTTACGGTTACAGTGTCTCCTACTTTTGCTTCTACGCCAGTTCCCTCTTTTAATATTTCAACTTTTAAACCATTAACTTCAAAGGAATTAGGCCCTAAAAGTCCAATACCCCCTTGACCTGCTTGATTAATATTTGATGAATTAGAGCCTCCTAAAATGAGATAAGCTCCTAGCATTATTGCAATAATTACTGCAATAATAATAATAACGATTAATAATCTTCTTTCCATATTTTTACTTGAATCTTGATTCTTGAATCTTGAGCCCTTAGGGCTTAAGTCTCAAGTTTTAAGGTTTAAGTTTTAAACTTTATTGATTTTATTTATTTATAACTTTATTATACCTAAATTCTCACGCAAGGCAAAGTAATAATTTATCCACAAGCCTTCCCTGCATTTCATAGTATATTAATACCAGTGTGAAATAACTCTGCTAACCAAATATTCTACGGGCGCAAAGTTATCGGTTAAAATTTTGTATTTTGAAAAGTCTATATTAGTTATGTCTATATTTTTTTCTGAAATATTTTGCATGACCGGATCTACATTTTTAGGGATGGCACCAAAATCTAATTTCTTATTTCCGTTAATGCCCATAAAAATAATATTTTGAGGCACTAAAGAATCAGTAGAATTTACCCCAAAAAAATAACTATTAGGAAAAACTTCTTTAAAAGTTTTAATTTCTGAAAAAATAAAAGAAGGCCCTTTTGGATTTAGGTCTCCAACAAAGTTGCCCACAAAAACCCCATTTTCTCCAAGCCTGTCTTTAGATAAATCAAAAAATTCTTTAGTGGTAAAGTGTGCAGGAATGGAAAAAAATGAATAATACACATCAGAAATAATAAGGTCGTATTTTTGGGCGCGTTTACTTAAAAAATGGCGCGCATCTTGGGTGTAATTTAATAAGCGGGGGTTTTCTTTTAGATTAAAATGCGCTTGGGCGAGCGAATAAAGGTCGGGTTCTATTTCTGCCACATCTATTTGAATATCTTGCGAATCTTTTAAAAGGGCTTTAGGAATAGAATACGCTCCGCCGCCGATAATAAAAGCTTGTTTGGCCTTTGGGTTGATTAGTTTATAAAGCTGGTAATATTTGGTGTAGTCATAAACCAATTCATCGGAATCTAAATACATTGCCGCCGAATTACTTTTATCTTGTGTTAAAAATCTAGTTGGGCGCTCTTTCCAAATGCCATCAAAAATGGTTATTTTTTCGTAGACGCCATCTTTTTCATAGATGGCGAGAGTTTTTTTATTGGTCGCTTCAACTGAAATTAAAGACCCCAAAAATAACACCAAAAAAAGAACCAAAGGCATCACGCCTCTTTTCATCGGTAAAAAAAATAACATTCCCAAAAAGCCCCACAAACTAACAAAAATTCCAACTCCTAAAATAATAGCGTCTATCCCAAATTGAGGAATTAAGAAAAATCCTGATGCCAGTGACCCAATGATGCTCCCTAGCGTAGACCAAAAAAACACTTCTCCCGATTGTTGACCGACCGTATCCCCCACTTTAGAAGTTTTGTGCAACTTTACCGCAAATGGTGAAAGCATTCCTAGAAAAAATGCTGGAACAAAAAAAATAAAAATAGATGAAACAAGCGGGCCAGTAGTAATTGATAAAAGAGAACTCAATGTGGGCAAAATCATATTGCCAAAAAAATGCATAAAAATTACCAAAATACCTGATAAAAAAATAATGCCGTAGAAAAAATGATACTGAGGATATTTATCAGATATTCTACCACCCAAGTAATACCCCAAAGAAAGGGCCGCCAAAACCGTTCCGATTACCGATGAGGTAGTGTAAATGGTGTTGCCGTAATAGGGAGAAATAATTCTAATGGCGACAATTTCAATAATCAAAACCGCCATACCAGTCATAAAAACCGAAGCTAATAAAAATAGGTCTTTTTTATTTTTTAACATTTTTATAATTCAAAATATATTAAGCCTATAGTCTCAAAAACAAAAACCTAAAAGCTGTGAATTATAAAATATTTTCAAGTGGAATTTTATAATTCACAGCTAGTGAGCTTAGGTTTTTGCTTAGCGCTTAATTATTAATATGGCTTTTCCGTAGTTTCTTGTAGTGGAATTTCTTCTTCGTTAGTGCGAATGCCACCACCGCCTCCTCCACTGCCTCCTCTATTTTTAGAGTTAGTAAAGGTGCAGGTGGTTGTTTGGTCGGCAATAATATTTACCTTTTGCATTGTATTTAAGCCAGAATTTAAAATTCCCGTAGGATTTCCACTTTCTTCTTTGCAAACGACGCTACTAAGTGACCATGCAGTTGCCGGTACTTCGGTAATATTATATGAACCACTCTTAATTTCTAAAATAGATCCGTTTGGCCTATCGCCATTAGGACAAGTGCCACCCGTAGTCGGCTGAGTGCCATCAGGACACTTGCCATCATTAGTACCTTCTGCATTTTTTGTTTTAATAGTTATAGCTGTTGGCGTTGGGTCAACATTAAATTTAAATTCTGCATCACCATCTTGTCCTGTTTTCTTTTTGATTACCAAAAATCCATTTTTACTATTTTTGAAGGTGCAAGTGGTAGTTTTGCCACCAAGGATAGTAACATTAGTCACTCCATTTGGCGCAGATTGAAATGGGCGGTCGCAAGTAGCACTATCAAAAGACCAGCCTTTTGGCAATTCGTCTTCAATGATACTATAAATACCCTGCACTTCTGGTAAAAGAGCAGTTTCTCCCCTACCTTTTTTAACGCCAGTGCCTCCTCCAGTTGAAAAAGTAGTAACATTTACTTCTTTTGTCATCGCAGTGTTGATAGTTTCACCAGAACCAGTTAAATCAATATTGAAGTGGAAATCTTCAGAGGCACTTTTTTGACCCTCGGTTTCTTTGATAATTTTTAGGTTTCCCTGTAATTTATTTTTAGCATTTTTGAAGGTACAGGTAACGGTTTTATTATCGGTTAAAGTTACCGACTTTATGCTACTGGTTGCCAAATCAGGCGTTCCAATAGATACGCCACTTTCATTAACACAAGCTACACTATTTAATTTCCAATCTGTCGGTAATTTTTCAGTAATATTATATGTGTCTTGTGCTTCGGCTAAAATTCCACTATCGCCACTACCATTTTCTGTTTTTATGACAGCAGTTGGAATTAATGGGCTTGTACCACTGCCTGAGCTGACAAAATTAATCGCATAATTAAAAGTAGCATCTGGGCCATCGGCTTCTTTTATAATTATCAAATTTGCCTTACCTTTTTTGCTATTTTTAAAGGTACAATTAGTTGTCTGACCATTGCTTACTGACACATTAAGCACTCCATTGGGTCCGTAAGTATAAGATGAGTCGCAGGTAGCACTATCAAACTTCCAGTCTGCCGGCAATTCTTCCGTAATATTGTAAGAACCCTGGTCTAAGGCCAATAAACCACTATCTCCCTTATTCGCAGTCGTAGTAATAGTTGCTGTTTGAGTTTTCGGCAAACCAACATTTTGACCTTGACTGTAATTTTCTATTTTATAATTAAAGGTTTCGTTACCGCCGATAGTTTCTTTAAATATTTTCAATCCGCCCTTTTTAGTGTTATAGAAATCACAGATAGTGGTTTTGGTATCAACGATTATTACATTAATTACGCCATTTTGAGCTTTATCATAAGTGGTATTACTACAAGTAAAATCTGTCAGAACCCATCCATCAGTAACAATTTCACTGATATTATAAGTTCCTGGCGCCAATGTTAATGGTAAATCCTTTAGACCATTGACTGTGGTGATACTTTCTGATTGTCTTGTGCCACCACCTTGACCGATTCTATTAATATCAAAATAGAATTTATCATTTCCACCGATAGTGTGTTTATTAATAATCAAATTTCCTTCTTTGATTTTATTCTTGAAAACACATGTTTTAGTTTGCCCTGGGTCCAAAGAAGTAGTAATGGTGCCATCAACTATTCCCGTTGGAACACCATTGCATTCCACAGAAGTTAACTGCCAATCAAGTGGAGTTTTTTGATAAATAGCGTAAGTGCCTGGCTTTAATTCATGGTCCACTCCAATGCCTTGGTTTCCCGTAGTAGTAATGGTTTCATAGATTGGAGTTGGGAAAATGGCATATTCGGCGGTTTCATTGCCAGCTTTTGCAAAACTATCATTTTGATTGATAATTTTTAGAATACCATTTTTTTCGTTGTAAAAAGTGCAGGTAGTTGTTTCTTCGCTTTCCACTGAAACTTCTTCCACGCTATTGGTTGTCAAAATAAAGGATTTATCGCAAAAAGCACCGACAAAGTTCCAATGTTCTGGCACTAGCTCAGCAATATTATATCTAATTGGATTTTCTTTTGTTCCAGGTTCTACATCTAGGAAAGCGCTGCCACCATCGCGAAGGGCAAAACCTATCGGCAATGGATTTCCATAAAATTGGAATAAATCACTAGAACTACCACCTTTAGCAGACTTATAAATAAGCAATTTTCCTTTTTTAGGTGGTGGCTGACAAATTTTATCTGGGTCTGAAGAATCTAAACTACAAGCTCTGCCAAATTGTGTTGAATTATTAGGATTATAAGGAACGCATTTATATGGATCTGATGAATATTCATTAGTACATCGCGCGGTTTGACAATCCGATTCTTTTGAACAAATGCTTCCGGTTCCACCCAATTCTACACATTTTTGAGTAATTTCGTTACAGCGAGGCTTTGGCTTGCAATCATTATTAGTATAGCAATTACCATCTTTTCCTCCAGAAATACATTTTAAAGTTGTCGCATCGCATCCTAGTGGCTCTAAACAATCAATATTATTGTAACAATTTCCATTAGTTCCTCCAGGGACACATTGCTTGCTGGAATTGCAACCCAATGGTGGCAAGCAATCATAATTGCTACCACAAATACCCTGCGTTCCTCCATAAACACATTGCTGAGCAGAATTACATCCAGGAGGTGGGAGACATTCCGCATAAGTAGTACAAGGAGTACCAGTTGTTAAAGCATCAGTGCAAACTAAACCAGAGCAATGAGGTATTTTTACCGGCACACAATTTGGATTAAAGACACAATTACCTCGTGTTCCCCCGGGAACACATTGCTCCAAGTAATTACATCCCAAAGGTTGTTGACATCCCGCATCGCTAGCGCAAGGAACTCCTCCGCCTCCAGAAACACACTGCTTATTACTATTACAAGTTGGAGGTGCCCAACAAGTTGAGTCAACTCCTATAATACAAGGAGCGCCCCCTCCCCCAGGAACACATTTTTGATAAATGTTACATTGTGGTGGCAATGGTCCACCACCTCCTCCACCCCCACCACCTCCTCCTGAACAATATGCACCAATAGTGCAAGGAGTATTTGTTCCTGCTGGGTCATATTGACAAGTACCAGTTGCACAAGAATATCCTGTTGGCAGTGGAGGAGCATAGCAATCACTAGAGCTGGAACAATTATTAGTTGTTCCGCCAGGTATACAATCTCCTGACATAGTACAATAAGTTCCGGTACCCGTATAGCAATCTGTCGGGTCATTGCAAGAAGTAGCGCTACCAGGGAAACCACTTGACGCACAAAATCCAGGAGCTATACATCCGCCCAAGCCTCCCGAAGGAATATCACAATCGAGTTCAGTGAAACATCCATTAGTAAGAGACCCTCCAGGACTAGCACTGGTCTTAATGCATTGACCATCAGAAGTGCAACCAAGTGTACATTCATCATCAAGGCCACTACCCTCAATTGTACAAGCATCTCCACTACCTCCCCATTCGCAAGTTTGAGCAGTAGTACATCGAGGACCAGTCGGTACACAGAGATTTAGGGGAGTGCAACTATCGGTTCCACCATCTACTGAATAGCAAACACCAAATACGCAAGAAGTGCCAGTTCCCGTACCACTACCCCCTCCTCCACCGCCACCTCCGCTACTACAAGTTTCACAATCACTAACACCGGAAACAAGACAACTATTAGAACAATAAATATCTTCTCCAAAATCACAAGAACCATCTCCGCAAACCGGAGTAGCTGCATTAGCAATACCCAAAAAATGGGCGTTTGCCATTAAAAATAAAAGCACTCCGGCCAAGACAAATGTCTGTCCAACTAAAAGTGCGAAACTTTTTACCGCCGGTGTTTTTACATTTAATTGCATAATAATAGAAAGAATTTATAGTTTGTATTCAATTATCTTAACACAAAAAAAGTAAGTCAAGTATGTGGATAACTCCGCCCTCATACAGGGGCGCAATTTTTAATTTAAAATTTAAAATTTTCAATAAGTAGGTGTCGAAAATTTTACAAAGAAAATTTTCGACGGTTTTAATTACCAACTCTCTGCTATCGCAGAGAGTTGGTAATATTCTAATTATTTTAAATTCAATATAAAATATGTTAAAATAAAAATATGAAAAAACTAATTACAAAATATAGTATTTATGCCTTTATTTGGCTTACTATTTTATATCCCCTATTTATCGCAGGCCAAAATTCTGGCTGGCAGGCGCAAGAAGGCTGGGCAACTTTTCTTTTCCCATTTTTTGGACTTTTAATGGTTTCTTTATTGTGGCTTCACGCCATGAGCGGATCATTTGAGGAATGGCTTCGCCAGTATATTAATTTTGATTTATTTGTAGAAATTACGGCAAAAATTATTTTAGCCTGTCTCGTCTTGCATCCCCTTTTAGCGCTTGCCTCATTTAGTTTTAATCTTGGTGATTTATATGATTACTACGGCAAATTATTTATTTGGGCAGGAATTATTAGTTGGATTTTGTTAATTTCTTATGATATTTTCAAGCCCTTCAAACAAGGAATTTTCAAAAATCATTGGAACAAAATATTAATTATCAGCAATATTGGTTTTATTATTTCTTTTTATCACGCCATTAATTTGGGAAGTGATTTACAATCGGGGTCTCTAAAATATCTTTGGGCATTTTTTGGAACCACGGCGATTCTTTCTATTATTTATACCTACGCGATTAAGCCTTGGATAAAAAAATAAATAAAAACGCCCCGATGAATATCGGGGCGTTTTTTTACGCTTCAAGGCTCAAGCTTTAAGCTTTAAAAACCTATTTTGCCACCAAATTTACCGTTAAAGTAACCGTTTTATCAACATCGGCCAAGAAAGAAAAGTTTGGAACCACTAATCCAAAATCTCCGTAGGTTACATTAGTGTTTACATTAATCGTTAATGCATTTTCAGCTGACACATTAGCAATACCATTAAAGGTAATTGATTTTGTTACTCCCAAAATGGTCATATCTCCCGTTATAGTAATTTGAAAATCTTTTCCAGCTTCTATATTTGAAGGCACCCCAATAATACTGGTTGGCACAAATACAATATATTGATTTCCCGATGTATTTGATTTAAAAACCAATTCTCTCACGTTATCATCGCGCTTGGCAATATCGGTCTTAAAGGTAGTGGCATCAATTTTAACCTCGCCAATTTCAATTTTAGCCGGAGTTGCTTGATTAACTTTTATTGTGCCAGTAATACTTTGAGTAGTTCCCACAACATGTGTTGGCTTGCCTTGTAATTTTTCGTTTAATTCGTAAGTTGCTTTTGATTCAGCAGACACAATATTTAATGTTTTTTCACTGCTAACAACATTATTATCAACTAAATTCTGCGCATCATTAACCGGCGAAGTCGCAGGCTTTGCAGAATAAAAATACACTCCCCCAACGATTATAATAAGAGCCACAATTGCCCCAATTAAAACATTTTTTTGTGTTGTTTGCATAATATATTTATTTAATTATTTAATAACTTTGGCTGCGGGACTAGGATTCGAACCTAGATAAATTGCTCCAAAGGCAATTGTCCTGCCGTTAGACGATCCCGCAATAATTATAAATTTCCATAAATCCCTTCCGTCCAGCCCTGAATTTTTCTATTCAAAGTTGAACTTTCTAATACCAAAACTCTCAATAAACCAAAATAATTATCTCCGATATTTTTTCTTTTTGTTTTTATAATATTTTTCTTAAAATACATTTTTCTAAAACTTTTTTCTGGAAAACCCGTATGTGATAACCAATAATCATTAACCTCTTTTATTCTATGCTTATTGTTTTCGTGCAAAATGACATTAAAAACAATTCTTTCTTTGGGCAATTCAATAACCTCCATAAGCCACCTTATGAATACTTTTATCATATATGGGTCAGAATTAGAAAATAAAACTTTAGCAGATCTATTAATTTTTTCTTTATTCCCCTCTGCCCAATAAAGTGCAATCCCAATTAGCCACAACTCCCTTTTTAACAACTTCCCTATCTCTTTTTTTGATTTTTCTTTTATTTTTTGTGTAAGAGCAATCCTAATATCTTTCATTTTTTGTGCTCCCCTTTTTGCAGCAACTAACCTTTTATCCACCAATCTTTGCTTCTGATTATTTGTTAATTTAACATTTTTTAGCCACAAAGACAAGGACGATTTAGTCACTGGAATTTTTTCTAGAATTTCTCGATAGGATAAACCTTGCCTCCTAAATTTTATGGCCTTATTTTTTTCTTCAATTTTTAACTTCATACAAACCAAGTATTAGTATATAATAATTATACTATCTTGGTTCTTGTATTACAAGCCTTCTTTATAAGCCAGCTCCACCACCGCCAATTCTAGTGGCAACTGCAAAATTACCGCATATTTCATTTTGTTTTCTGCTTCAATAAATAATTCCAACATTTTTTGAATATCTTTTTCGGTCACGCCCCCGACTTCTTCGGTCATTTTTTTAATTTCTTCTTCTGATAATCCAGAACTTTGCTGACTCACCAAATCTGAATTTATTTTCAGCAAAAGTGCCTGCCTTAAATAAAAAACTAACGTTTTAGCAAATTCTTGCAAATCAACGCCTTCTTGCAAAAGTGCATTAATATATAAAATCGCCTCCTTAACCTGCTGCCTGATAATAAGATTTACAAACTGCGAAATCTGCCCAACTTCCACCATACCCAGCAAATCTTTAATATCGGCGGTTTTAAGCATGCCCGAAGAAAAATTAATGCACTTGTCTAATAAAGATTCAGCATCACGAAACGATCCGCGGGCGTTTAAAGCAATCAGTGAAAGTGCCGAAGGCTCAAACTTAATCCCCTCTTTTTTTAAAATAAATTCTAGTTTTTCGATAATTTCTGAAACTTGCAAACGCTTAAAATCAAACCGCTGACATCGCGACACAATCGTCGGAATCATTTTTTGCGCTTCGGTGGTAGCTAAAATAAAAATGGCGTGCGCCGGCGGTTCTTCTAATGTTTTAAGCAGTGCGTTAGCGGCCGATTTTGACAATTGGTGGCATTCGTCGATAATAAAAATTTTGTATTTAGATTTAACCGGCGCAAATTTAAGCCCCGAAATCAAGTCGCGCACATCGTCCACGCCCGTGTGACTGGCCGCATCAATTTCCACTAAATCCATAGACTTATTAGCCATAATTTCTAAACAAGAATCACATTTGTTGCAAGGTTTTTGGCCACTTTTTGCTTCGCAGTTTACCGCTTTAGCTAAGAGGCGCGCGATAGTTGTTTTGCCCGAACCACGTGGCCCCGTTAATAAATAAGCATGCGAAATTGACCCAGAATTAATGGAATTGGTTAGGGTTTGGACAATATGTTTTTGTCCAATGATTTCCGAAAAATCCTGTGGCCGATATTTACGATAAAGCACGATATTATTTTCCATGATTTAAATTTAATACTATTTCTTAAAAACCAGAAATTTGTAGCCACAAAAGTTCCAAATGGCCGCGGTTAACGCTGCTAAAATAACACTCAATTTAAGCCATATGGCTTCATTTGCACCAAACTGCGGACCCAGTATATTTACAAAACCGTAAAATGCCACGACATCTATAAATAGTCCTATAAGAGTAATCAAGAAAAACTGAATCACCTCTTCTCTTATATTTTTATCGTCTTCTTGCGCAAGGTCGAATTGAAATTCACTTAAACTTTGATGTTCTTTAAAAGCCCAGTTTTTGTTACCCCAATATTTTAAGAAGGTGGAAATAATAAACGAAATACTTTTAGCAACAATAGAGCTAAAGGGAATAGTTACGGCAAAAAGCCAAGCTAGTAGTTCAAAAATTTTTAAATCAACAATAGTGGCAACTGCCCCCACCAAAAAAAACTTGGCGCCCTGAAAAATAAATAATATTTTTTTACCGATGCCGTGGGCAACCCATAGGCAAAATAATGAAAAAAGTGGAAAAATAATCCAAATTAAAAGTCCCCAGTAAAGTCCGATATCAATTCCCCATTCGCGCAAAAAATCACCGAGTAAAAAACCAATGATTCTACCAGAGATTAACGCAAAAATAATATCAGTTACTTTCATGCGAATTTACAATTTATAATTTAGAATATCACAAACTATTTTTTAAATCAAAAAGGCGATGCACCATAAAAACAAAAGCTTTTGTTTTTATGGTGCATGATTGAAAAATAAAAAAAAGAGCCTCGCCGACATGGTGTCGCAAAGGCTCATAAGATTTTCTGGTCAAATTCTTTTTGTTTTTTGCAAAGATGCTTTACTGGTAATCAAAGCAAAAGCCAAAAATAGCACACAGACTACCAGTAAACTATAGAAACGAAAATCAAAGGCATATTTTGCAAGCTCTGAATATCCGGCTCGCCTTAAGGCAAACGACAATCCATTGATAATTATCGGCAAGTGAAAATACACCAGCAAAATCCAAAAAACGACATTGCCGTATTTGGATGGCTTACCCCCATCGTAAATCCATTTTTCATACGAAATCTGGACGACGTAAAGGGATATGGTAACTATTGGAGCTACCCCCAAAATAAAACAACGGTAACTATCCGACTCAACCCCAGCCAAGAAGCAATATGGAATTGAAAGGATATATGCCAACAAAACCAAAAGCAACATTCCCATAAAAATTCTCCCGTAATTAGAATATGTTATCAAACCACAGAGATTTGACTTTTTGTGCTATAAAAATAGTATCACAAAATATTTTTTAATAAAAGCCTTTTCCCCAAAAAGAGACGGCCGTCTCTTTTTGGGGAAAATAATTATTGAAAAATAAAAGAGCCTCATTGACATTGCTGTCGCCAAGGCTCATGAGGTTTCTGTGCTGAAATTAGTTGTGCCGAATAAAATAACATTGCCTCCACCAGCGCACCATACTAATTGAATATGAAAGAGCCACGGTGCAGGCGACGCTCAAAACAAAAAAAATAGGCAAAGAGAAGAGCAACTGATATGGATGATCAAAAAAGTCAGCAATATCTCTACACCCCATCCACCAGAATATAAGGAAGACGCCATCCATAGAGACACCAAAAAAGTAATACCAGGCCCTCTTCCAAAAATCCTTTCCAACGAAAAAAGAAACCACGCGTTGACTTGTGTGCACTCCCCACAATTCCACTATGATGCACGCAGAGAATGCCAGCATTGCGATTACTGGCAAAAAGTACCCGAAAAAATCTAGCATATTCTTAAACCCCCAATTAAATGTGCTATCGGGTCGAAATAACCCGATCTGTGCTACACAAATAATATCACATTGCACCTAATTGTAAATACTTTTATTTTCACTTACCAACCTGTAAAAAATTTGTTAATATAGATAAACAATACGGAATAACCAAGCACTCACCATATCGCCGTGACTTACGAAATGGACATTTAAAATTTAAAGTATCCATCTCATAAGTCGCGTCGTGTTGAGTACTCGGTGAAAATTAATTTCATATATTTTCATGAAAAAACATAATCTCAAAATTTACAACACTCTCACTAAGAAAAAAGATTTAATAACACCTTTAAAAGGCAATAAAATTAATCTTTTTGTCTGCGGACCGACGGTCTATGATTTTTCGCACATCGGACACGCCCGAACCTGTGTTGTTTTTGATTGTTTTGCTAAATATTTAAAGTATCTTGGATTCAATGTTTTTTATTTACAAAATATTACCGATATTGATGATAAAATTATTCAGCGCGCGCGCGAAAAAGGAGTTTCCGCCAAAGACTTAGCCACGGCTTTTGAAAAAGAATATTTAAAAGATATGAAAGCACTTGGCGTAACCAGTATTGCAAAATATGCCCGCGCTACTAATTATATTAAAGAAATTATTAGCCAAGTTAAAAGATTGCAAGAAAAAGGCTTTGCCTACACCTTAGCCGACGGCATTTATTTTGATATTTCCAAATTTAAAAATTATGGAAAGCTTTCTGGCCGAACTATTTTGCAAGCCGAAGATGGAATTTCGCGAATCGACCACTCAAACAACAAAAAAAATCGTGGCGACTTTTGTCTTTGGAAATTCGCCGAAAGTAAAGATGCATGGGAACCAAAATGGCCAAGCCCATTTGGCGCCGGGCGCCCAGGTTGGCATATTGAAGATACCGCCATTACTGAAAAATTTTTCGGCGCACAATACGACATTCACGGCGGTGGGCAGGATTTGTTATTTCCGCACCATGAAGCCGAAGTTACTCAAATGGAAGCTGTTTCTGATAAAAATCCGCTAGTAAAATATTGGATGCACACGGGGTTTTTGACGATGCAGGGGCAAAAAATGTCTAAATCTGTAGGAAATACCACTTTAATTAGTGCTTTTTTGAAGCGATATTCTAAAGAAGAATTACGATTTTGGATAGCCAAAAACTTATGGCATTCCCCAATCGATTATTCCGAAGGTGCGATGATAGAGGTCAAAGCTTCTTTAGAAAAAATTGAAGAATTACTGCGAAAATTAAAAACCGTAAAGTCAAAAGTGAAAGGCTCAAAAGCAACAAAAGCATTATTGGGCAAGGCAAAAGAAGATTTTTACGAAAGTTTGGCGGATGATTTTAACACTCCAAAAGCTTTTGCCGTCATTTTTGAATTTATTAAAGAAATAAATAAATTATTAGATGAAAATCTTGTTGGTAAAAAAGATGCCGACCAAATGTATAAATTCTTTGTGGAAATAAATACGATTTTTGGGATTATTAATTTTCAAAAATTAAAAAAATCTAATGTGCCAAATGAGGTGCAAGAACTTTTAAAAACCCGCGAAGCCTATCGAAAAGCCCAAGATTGGCAAAAAGCCGATGAACTAAGAATGGAAATTGAAAAATATGGCTTCACCGTTGATGACACCGCCGGCGGAACGATTTTGAAAAAAATATAATTACTCTAAATTGTAATAAAAAACTGCGACAATCCAAAGATTTCGCAGTATGTAATTTTGACTCATCAT
>CAYHFP010000019.1:0-12914 GCA_964355995.1 uncultured Candidatus Saccharibacteria bacterium
ATTAATCCTTTTGGTGTTGAAATAATGGAAATCCCGAATCCTCCGCGAACTTTCTTAATATTCACTGATTTAACATAAATTCTCTGTCCGGGTTTGGAAACTCTTTTTAATCCTTCAATAGCAGGAATTCCGTTATTGTATTTTAAAACCAATTTAAGCATTTTGACTTTTCCCTTTGCTACTTTCTTAACATCTGAAATAAAGCCTTCTTGTAAAAGCATTGTAGCAATTTCATTTTTTAATTTAGAGAAAAGAACCGAAACCTCCTGTTTTTCAACAGCTTCGGCATTTCTTATTTGGTTTAACATCTCTGTGATTGGATCTGTCATAACTTATGTTTAAAATTTAAAATTACCAACTTGATTTTTTGACTCCTAATATCTCGCCTTTGTTTGCTAATTCTCTAAAACAAATTCTACAAAGACCAAATTTTCTCATATATCCTCTTCTTCGTCCACATTTAAAACACCTTCTGATAATTCTTGAAGAAAATTTTGGTTTCTTTTTTGCGCTTGCGATTTGTGATGTTTTTGCCATGAAAATTTATGAAATTAATTTTCACCGAGCACTCAACGTATTGAGTGCTTGGTTATTCAATTATTTTTTATCTTCCCTTATTGGAAATCCTAATAATTTAAATAATTCTACTCCTTCTTCTCTTTTTTTAGCATCTGTGGACACCGTAACCTGAAATCCAAATATCGTTTTTTCTTTTTCAGTAAAAATTTCTGGGAAGTTGATGTGTTCTCTAAATCCAATGTTTAAATTCCCTCCATTATCTATTGATTTTTGGTCAACTCCCTTAAAGTCTCTTGACCTTGGCAATGACAAAAATACAAATCTTTCCAAAAAGTCCCACATTCTAGCCTTTCTGAGAGTTACCTTGGCTGCAATTTGAAGCCCTTCTCTCAATTTAAAGCCAGCAATTGATTTTTTTGATTTAATCAAAACTGGTTTTTGTCCGGTAATCAAAGCTAAATCATTCATAATAAGGTTTTGCACCTTTTCTCTTTCTCCAGAAGTTTTAGTTGCCACATCCTTACCAAAAGAACTATTAATGGTAACTTTGGTAATTTTGGGAACCGCCATTGGATTTTTGTATCCAAACTTCTCCATCATTGCGGACATTACTTTTTCTTTATATTTTTTTTGTAATTTTTCCATTTTTTTATTATTGATTACCAAGCACAGAAATTTTTAAAAATTTTGTGCTCGGTTTAGTCAAATACTTTGACTAAACTTCTGATTTACACTTTTTACAAATTCTATACTTTCTATCTTTAGTAATTTCATACCCCAATCGAGTGGCTTTCTGGCATTTTGGACAAATGAATTTCACATTTGAAGAATTAAGCGGAGCAGGAACTCTAACTACCTGACCCTTTTCACCCTGTTTTTTTGGCTTTGAATGTTTAGCTTTTAAATTCACTCCATCGACTAAAATCTTTCCTTCTTTTGGAAGCGACCTTAAAACCTTGGCTGTTTTGCCTTTGTCTTTGCCGGTAATTATTAAAACATTATCGCCTTTTTTAACTTTCATAAAAATCTTAAATCTTTAATCTTGAAGCTTGAACCTTTACGTCGTGACGTTTTTAAGTTTTAAGTTTCAAGTTTTAAGCTTCAGGTTACAATAATTCTTGAGCCATCATCGCTATTTTATCAAAACCTTTTTCTTTTATTTCTTTGGCTATCGGTCCAAAAATTCTTCCTCCCTTTGGTAATTTATTTTCTGCTAAAACAACTACAGCATTATCATCAAAACGGATATATGACCCATCTTTTCTTCTGAATTCTTTTCTTTGACGCACAATAACAGCCTTTACCACTTCGTGTTTTTTTACCAATTTTCTTGGTTCAGCTTTTTTGACGGTGCCGACAATAATGTCTCCTAACTGCGCATAGCGTTTTCGAGTTCCACCAGGAACTCCAATACACTGGATTATTTGGGCTCCGCTGTTATCGGCAACTTTTAACATTGATCTTGGTTGAATCATTTTTCTTGAAACTTTATTCTTGAATCTTGAAACTTTTTACGTCGTAACGTTTTTAAGTTTTAAGTTTTAAGCTTTAAGCTTTATATTTTTCCTATCACTTTAAACTTCTTATCTTTTGAAATAGGGTTTGTTTCTTCAATCACAACTTTATCTCCCATATGATATTCCTGATTTGGGTCATGGGCCTTGTACTTTTTGTGCATTTTGTATCTTCTTTTGTATTTAGGATGTTCTTTGATGCTTTCAACTTCAACCACCACGGTTTTTTGCATCTTGTCGGAAACAACAATTCCTATTAATTTCTTTTTTGGCATAAATTTAGAATTTAGAAATATAGAACCTAGAAATATAGAATTTGTAAAATGTTTCGTATTCTATATTTCTATTTTTCTACTTTCTATTTTCTCGCATTATCGTTAATATTCTAGCAATCTCTTTTTTCATATTGCTCATTTCTTTAACATTTTTCAATTGATTTGAAGAAAATTTGAATCTCAAATCACTCAATTTTTTTCTTAAATCTTCAATCATCGTCTCCAATTCATTTTTACTTTTACTTTTTAATTCTTCTGTTTTCATAAAGTTATAATACTAATCTACAAATATGATGCGAATGCAACGAATACGTATTAGTGGCATTTGTATTCGATTGGTAGATTCGTATTATATTTCTCTCTTTACAATCTTTGTTTTAATAGGAAGCTTCATACTAGCGCCTCGCAAAGCTTCTCTGGCCACATCTTCTTTCAATCCATCAATTTCGAAAATCATTCTTCCTGGCTTTATTGGGTAAACATAGTGGTGCACTCCTCCTTTTCCTCCTCCCAATGGGACTTCTTCTCCCTTAGAAGTTACGGGTTTGTCTGGGAAAATTCTGACCCAAATTTTTCCTCCCTTTTTCATATATCTGATAATAAAACGGCGGGCTGATTCAATTTGACGAGCAGTTATCCATTTAGTACCCATAGCTTTTAATCCAAAACTGCCAAAATTAAGCTGAGTGGCTCGTGTTTCCACACCTTTGGTTCTGCCTTTGTGCCATTTTCTGTGTTTAACTTTTTTGGGCATTAATAATGTCATAACGTAGTTTTAAAGTTTAAAGTTTTAAAGTTTAAAGTTCAATGAACTTGATAAACTTTTAACTTGATAACTTTTAACTTTAGTTGAACTTGTCTCCTCTATATAGCCAAACCTTAATACCGATAACTCCATAAGTACAATAAGCCTGTCCTTGCGCATAGTCAATATCGGCTCTAATGGTTTGGCGAGGCATTCTACCTTGAGTAAGCCATTCACGTCTGGCTATTTCAATACCATTTAATCTTCCTGAAACTTCCATTCTTACTCCCTTAACTTCTTTATTCTGCATTATTCTTTCAATATTTCTTTTCAAAACCTGTCTAAAAGGAATTCTTTTTTCAATTTGTTGGGCTGACATCTGGGCAATCAACATAGCACAAGTCCATGGATTTTTTATTTCCTTAACATCTAATTTAATTTCTCTTTTTTGCTGTTTTTGGGCTGCTACTTTAGCAATAGCTGATTTTTTACCAGAACCTACAATTTTTTCAATAGCCTCTTTTAATTTTTCTACTCCTTCTCCGCCTCTGCCAATAATCAAACCCGGTCTGGCTGTTTCGATAACGATACTTAATTTATTAGCAGAATGGTCTACATAAATATTAGAAATTGATGCTTCGGCAAATTTTTTATTCAAAAAATCTTTAATCAAGAAATCTTCTTCTAGATATTCAGCCATTTTTTTACCATAAAAACCGCGGACATTAAAATCCTCTATTCTTTTTATTCTAAATGCCTTTGGGTGTACTTTATGTGTCATATCTCTAAATTTCTAATTTTTAATTTAAAATTTTAAAACAATTTTCTAATTTTTTAATTTTGAAACCGTTTTTGTCTTTTTGGATTTTACTTTTTCGGTTTTTTTAATTTCTATTTTTTCGGATTTATTTGGGATTTGGGGTTTGGAATTTGGGATTTCGCTCACCGTGAGCGCAATATGGGAAGTTCTTTTTAAAATAGGATATGCTCTTCCGCGAGACATTGGGTGTGACCTCTTTAATTTAGGGCCTTCATCAGCGGTAATTTTTGAAATATATAAATTAGCTTCATTTAATTTAAGGTCATTTACTGCCGAAGCCACAGCGCTATTTAACAATTTTAAAATAGGTTCTGAAGATTTTTTGACCGTAAATTCAAGCAAGCTTCTGGCTTCCGCAACCTTTTTTCCCCTTACCAAATCAACGACAAGTCTTACTTTTCGGGGAGCGGTTCTTAAATTACTTAATAAAACTTTTACTTCCATGGTATATTATAATTTATTTTTTAGCGGGTGTTTTTGCCGCATCGGCTTTAACAGCTTGTGATGCTTCGGCTGCTTGTTCTAATCCTTTTTGCATCTTTCCTCCGTGTCTGAAAAATTTAGTCGTTGCTGAAAATTCTCCTAATTTATGACCAACCATATCTTCGGCCACCGATACTGGAATAAATTCTTTTCCATTGTGGACTCCAAAAGTATGCCCTACCATTTCTGGAGAAATCGTAGAATGTCTGGCCCAAGTTTTAATAATGACTTTTTCGTCTTTTCTTAACTTAAGCACTTTTTCTAGTAATTTTGGGTCAACATATGGACCCTTTTTTAAACTTCTTGACATGAAAATTTTCTTTTAAATTTTCACCGAGTACCCAACACATTGGGTGCTTGGTGCTTATTAGTATTCTACCAAGCACTCAAATTATTTTTCATTCTATAAACAAATAAGAAATAATTTGAGTGCTCGGTAAGTCTCGCTTTGGCTCGCTTATTTCTTTTTCTTCCTTCGGCTAATAATATATTTATTTGTCCATTTCTTTCTATTTCTTGTTTTAACACCCAATGCTGGCAGACCCCATGGAGTTTTAGGATGCTTTAATCCAATTGGTTGGCGTCCTTCTCCTCCACCGTGTGGATGGTCTACTGGGTTCATCGCACTTCCTCTGACGTGTGGTCTTCTTCCTTTTAATCTTGATTTTCCTGCTTTGCCTAAATTATAAAATCTATTTTCTGGATTTGATACCATTCCGATAGTAGCGAAACATTCAGCTTTGATAATTCTTACTTCGCTTGAAGGCATTTTCAAATTGGTAGTTCCTTCTTCTTGAGCTAAAACTTGTGCGAAAGAACCAGCTGACCTGATTAAAATTCCGCCTCGTCCCGGTTCTAGTTCAACATTATAAACTGCAGTTCCAACAGGGATATTTTTTAATTTCATTCTATTGCCAGCAGTTAAGGGAGCTTTTTCGGAAAAAACAACACTATCGCCCACTTTCAAATCCTGCGGAGCAATAATATATTGTCGGAAGCCTTTTTGGGCGAGAGATCCTGAGCCTGTCGAAGGATTATTAGTATATTCTATCAAGGCAATAAAAGCGGTTCTGTTTGGGTCATATTCTAAAGCAATTACTTTAGCAGGGCTATCCATTCTGGTTTGAGCAAATTCAATAATTCGGTAAAGTTTTTTTACTCCTCCACCCTTGTGTCTAGTGGTAATTCTTCCGGTGGCTTTTGACCTACCAACACTTCTTCTGACGTACTTTAAAAGACTTTTCTCTGCTCGCTTTTTTGTAAGCAAAGAGAAATCAATTCCAGTCATCCCGCGCCTCGATGGAGTTGTTGGTTTATGTGTTTTCATGTTAGAAAATTTCTATTTTTTGACCTTCTTTTATGGTCACAATAGCTTTAGTATAACCTTTTTTAAAACCCTCTACTTTTCCTATTCTTCGTTTCTTTCCTGGAATTTTTATAATATTAACTGACAATACATTTACTCCGTAAATCCCTTCAACTGATTTTTTAATTTCTGGCTTATTTGAATTTTCGTAAACTTTGAAAACATATTTATTCTCCGCTCCCAAATAGTTTGATTTTTCAGAAATATGTGGCTCTTTTACCATAACATAAGAAAATGCAGTTGATTTTCCTGATTTCGCTGGCTTTGCTTCCTTTTCAACTTTTTCAGTTTTTGCTACCTTTTTAGGTTTTGGTGTATCTAAAATTCTCACGGCTTTCTTATCATTAGCCTTGTCTTTTTCTTCTTTATTTTTTAAAAAATCTAGTAATGCCATAATGTGAGAATCTAGAATCTAGAAAATAGAATCTAGAATACGAAATGTATTTTGAATTTATTTTTTTGAATTTGTTTCGAGTTTCGGATTTAGTGCTTCGGATTTTTCACCGAAGGTGTTTTCTATTTCTTTTATTCCGTCTTTACTTACCAATACATATTTATAATTTAATAAATCAACAATATTCAAATTTCTTGCTTCTGAAACTCCAGTTTTTTCAATGTTTCTTGAAGCTAAAAAGATGTTTTTTCCGTCATTAGTTACCACTAATCTGCTAGCAACACCGCAGGGAAGTTTCTTAATCATCTCTGCCATAACTTTTGTTTTTGGCTTTACTATATCGAATTTATCAACCACTACAAACAAATTATTTTTTGCCTTTTCAGAAAGAACCATAAATAAGGCCTTTTTCTTCATTTTTTTAGGAATATCCTTTTCGTATACTTTTTCATTTCTTGGTCCACCAGAAACTCCTCCACCCTTCCAAATTGGGCCTCGGGTTGATCCGGCTCGAGCTCGTCCAGTTCCTTTCTGCCTCCATGGCTTTCTTCCTCCTCCGCGCACTTCGCCTCGGTTTTTAGTATGAGCTGAAACTTGTCTTTTATTGGCGTTGTGTGAAATTAAAACTTGGTGCACCAAATCAGAGTTCATAGGAACTTCAAAAATATCTTTTGGTAATTTCATCTTAGCTTCCATTATTTTACCTTCTTGATTATAAACTGCTATTTCCATGACTTTGATTTATGATTTAGGATTTATGATTGCTTCGCTCTGGCTCGCAATGACGTTTTTGTATTCTACTTTCTATTTTCTAACTTCTAATTTCTACGATTGTTCCTCGGTGTCCCGGAATAGCTCCGCGAACTGCTATAATATTATTAACGGCATCAATTTTAGCAATTTTCAAATTTTTAACGGTAGTTCTTTCAAATCCCATTCTACCAGGCATTTTTCTTCCCTTAATAACGTGCTGAGGAAATCTTTGTCCGATAGACCCGATGGTTCTGGCCTCGTGCTTAGCTCCGTGCGTTGCGTTTCTGCCGTGAAACCCGTGTCTTTTTACTCCTCCTTGAAATCCCTTTCCTTTTGAAGTTGCAATAACATTTACCTTGTCGCCTTCTTTAAATATAGCAACGGTAACTTCATCGCCTATTTTTCCATCATCGTCGGTTCGGGTTTCTTTGATATATTTATATTCCTTACCCTTCATTGGTTTTTTGATTTTGGTCTTTTTTTCAATTTTCACATAACCAATTTGCAATGAATTGTATCCTTCTTTTTCTTTGGTTTTCTTTTGCAGGACAAAGCAAGGGCCGGCTTCAATTAAAGTTACCGGAATTTCATTTCCTTTTTCATCAAACATCTGACTCATCTCTATTTTTTTACCCAGTATAAATTTCATATTCTTAGATTAAGGGATTTAAGGACACCAGAGCACTTTTAGAAGTGCTCGGCCGACCACCAATTTTTGGTGCTCCGGTTTCAATTTTCTTTCCTAAAATAAATTTCATCTTATATAGTATTTTTAAAACTAAATGCCGGGCCTAAGCCCGGCAAAATAAAAACAATTTGCTTTTATTTGACGGACTTTTCTCTTAACACATTATTAAAAGTAGTATCTCATCTATCTATACTCAAAGTATCTATTGAGTATATTAAGTTTTGATTGTAATGTCAACACCGCTTGGTAAATTCAAGTCTCTTAGCGCTTCAATAATGCCTTCATTAGGATTTAAAATATCAAGAATTCTTTTATGAACTCTCATTTCAAATTGTTCGCGAGCATTTTTGTGCACAAAGCTTGAACGGTTGACGGTATATTTTAGAATTTCTGTTGGCAATGGCACTGGCCCAATAACTTCTACTCCCTGACGATTGGCAATATCGATAATCTGTCTTACAGAATTATCAATTATTTTATGGTCGTAGGCCTTAAGCTTTATGCGGAGCTTTTGAATTCTAACATCGTCTCCGGTTGTTTTTTTATCGGCATCTTCTGACGTATCGGAAGGAGTCTTTTTATTAGTTATTGGTTTTTTAAGAGCTGACATGAAAATTTATGAAATTAATTTTCACCGAGTATTCAGCGCACTGAATGCTTGGTTATATTTTTAATATTACCAGAGCACTCAATGCTTTGAGTGCTCGGTAGATTAATTTTATTAATCTATTTAATAATCTTAGTTACTACTCCAGCTCCAACTGTTTTGCCACCTTCTCGGATAGCAAATTTTCCTTTTTCTTCCAAAGCCACTGGCACAATTAACTTAACCGTTAAGCTAACGGTATCTCCAGGCATAACCATTTCGGTTCCGGCTGGCAAAGTTACGTCTCCAGTAATATCTGAAGTTCTAATGTAAAGTTGTGGTTTATATCCTGTGAAAAATGGAGTGTGTCTTCCACCTTCGTCTTTACTTAAAATATACACTTCACATTCAAATTCTGTGTGAGGATTAATAGCTCCTGGCTTAGTTAACACTTGCCCTCTTTCGATGTCTTCTTTTTTAAGACCTCGAAGTAAAATTCCTACGTTGTCTCCAGCTTGACCTTGGTCCAAAGATTTTTGGAACATTTCAACAGAAACAACCGTTGATTTTTGAGTTGGGCGAAGTCCTACGATTTCAATTTCTTCGTTAGATTTGATGATACCCCTTTCGATTCTTCCAGTAGCTACCGTTCCTCGGCCTTCAATTGAGAAAACGTCTTCAATAGCCATAGCAAAAGGCTTATCTAATTCTCTGACAGGTTCTGGAATAAAATTGTCGCAAGCATCCAATAATTCAATAATTGGCTTAACTGCAGGATCATCAACAGATGTCGCAGCTAAAGCTTTTACAGAAGAACCTCGGATG
Organism: uncultured Candidatus Saccharibacteria bacterium; assembly: GCA_964355995.1. GTDB lineage: Bacteria > Patescibacteriota > Minisyncoccia > Minisyncoccales > Staskawiczbacteraceae > VGLO01. The sequence continues at coordinate 8,969 of CAYHFP010000019.1, forward strand.
ATTGGAGTTTCGTCTCCTGGGAAACCATATTTTTTCAAAAGTTCACGAACTTCAGATTCAACTAAATCTATAAGCTCTGGGTCGTCCACCATATCGCATTTGTTCATATAAACTAGCAAAGATGGCAAACCAACCTGTTTAGCTAACAAGATGTGTTCTTTAGTTTGAGGCATAGGTCCGTCTGGAGCTGATACCACTAAAATTCCTCCGTCCATTTGAGCTGCACCGGTAATCATGTTTTTGATGTAGTCGGCGTGTCCTGGACAATCAATTAAGGCATAGTGCCTTTTTGGAGTTTCGCATTCCAAGTGAGTGATAGAGATAGTCACTCCTCTAGCTTTTTCTTCTGGAGATTTGTCGATTTCATCAACATTTTGACCAGATGACATCATACCACGCAATTTGCTAACATGCATAATTGCGGCTGATGTTGTTGTCTTTCCATGGTCAACGTGACCAATGGTACCGATGTTTACGTGAGGTTTGGACCTCTCGAATTTTTCTGTTGCCATATTAGTTAGAATTTAGAATTTTGAATCTAGTAGCTTGAATGGAATATTGAATTCTGAATATTTTAAGCCATTATTCAAAATTCTGTATTCTATTCAAGATTCAAGCTTCTAGTTTCTATATTCTTATTAATTTTTTATAATACCCTTTATATTATTCTATCGCGGAAAATAAGTCAACTCCCCTATAATAAATTCAATCAAAAAGACGCAAAAATCGGCGCCAAAAACAAGCCTGATCATAAAAATTACTCTATCGCCAAGGCATCTTCTAAAACTTTCACTCTATCTTTTAGGCTTTTAATTTCTTCTGATTGCCCCTCTATACGATTAAGTCGTTTATCAACTTTTTCGAACCCTTTTTCCATCTCAACTTTAGTGGCCATTTTACTGGTCACATCATTAAAACCCTCCTGCACCATTTCGGCAGTTGGGAAAATACCCTCCAATGCTTTAACTAATTTTTTTACATCCTTATCGTCAATCATAATACAATTATAATCTTTAAAGAAAGTATGTCAAATCCTTCGACTTCGCTCAGGACAGATCCTTTAATTTTGCCCAGAGCAGGTTTGACAAAACCATTTAAATAGCCTAATTTTATTTTAGATTCACTCTCTTTAGGCCCCCTGCCCTTTCACAATTTATCAATGGAGCAATATTATGTTTGAACGATGGACTCGTAATGCAAAAGAAGTTTTAAAAAGTGCTGATACAATTGCAAGGAGATTCGGCGTGGAATATATTGACACGACGCACCTTCTTTTAGCTTTTTTAGAAATAACAAAAGACATGGAAGTTTGGAAATTATTCTGGGAAGAGTTTGATGTTGACCCAAATAGGTTTCATCACATAATGGAAAATCAACCGCGTAAAAAAACTCGGTGCTCAAAAAAGAAAAATCTCGGGCTCACCCCAATGGTAAAAAGAATCACCGAAGGAGTAACACCAGACACAACGACGCACGTTACTCTCAACGATCTTTTTCTAAAAATCCTAGGAGAGAAAAATTGCTGTGTAACTATTCTTTTTAACCAACTTGGAATAAATCAAGGTGGCGCCAAATTAATACTGAGGAAAATAAACTAATACCCTAAGCCACCCTTTCAAGGAGACTCGTGATGTTTGAATATCGATACGAAACCGTTAAAGGAATCAATGGCCCACAAGAAATCCTCAATATAGCAAAATTGCTCGGTAAAGAAAAATGGGAATTGATATCAGTTACAAGTTCATTGGAATTTAAGTGGGTTGATGGAATAACCGGAACCTATCAACCAGATAAGATTTCATTTATCGGGTTTTTCAAAAGAACCGAGAGATCCGGAACCGGATTAGTCCACACCTAAAAAAAACAACAACATAGCGCCCCAAATCAAGGAGGGCGCTCTTTTTTTATCAAAAAAATCTTTTAAAAATTCTGCGTTTCAGTGCGGTCGCATTGATTTGCAGAATTTTATTATTATGGTGGCCATAAAGCAATTTCAGTAAAAACTAAACGGCGCCCCGCAGGGCGCCGTTTTTCATAAATCATAAATCTTTAATTAAGATTGCCACGCTTTGCTCGCAATGACGACGGACGGCATGTCTGCGTTAGTCTGCGCAAGTCTGCGAAAATAATTTCACAAAATTATTTTCTTTTGCCTTCCACAATCTGTGTAGCCACGTTCCCCGGAACAGGTTCATATTTACTAAATTCCATCGTAAAGCTAGCACGACCTTCCGTTAGAGACCTTAAGGCTGTTGCATAACCAAACATTTCACTCAAAGGCACCATGGCATCCAATACTTTCATTCCCATTCGTTCTTTCGTTTCTTCGATTTTTCCGCGTCTTGATGATAAATCAGAAATTACCGTTCCAAAGAAATCTTCGGGAGTAATAACTTCGGTTTTCATAATTGGCTCTAAAATAACGGGCTTAGCTGCACGCGCGGCGGCTTGAAAAGCCATTGAACCAGCAATTTTGAAAGCAAATTCAGAAGAGTCAACTTCGTGGAAACTTCCATCGTAAAGGGTAACTTCAATATCCACCAATGGATACCCGGCTACTATTCCTTTGTCCATAGCCTCCACTACTCCTTTTTCAGTTGGCTTAATAAATTCTTTTGGAATAGACCCTCCTTTAATTTCGTCAATAAATTCAAATCCAGAACTGCGTTCCTTTGGTTTAATTCGCAATTTCACGTGTCCGTATTGTCCCTTTCCACCAGACTGACGGGCATATTTTTCTTCACCCAAAGCTTCGGCCGTAATGGTTTCGCGATAAGCTACTTGAGGTTTACCGAAATTCGCATCCACATTAAATTCACGCTTTAATCTATCTTGAATAATGTCTAAATGCAATTCTCCCATTCCAGAAATAATCGTTTCACCTGTTTCAATGTCTTCTTTAATTCTAAACGTTGGGTCTTCTTGAGTTAATTTTCTGATAGAAGCAATAAGTTTTTCTTGATCAGCTTTTGTTTTTGGTTCTACGCGCATCGCAATAACTGGCTCTGGGAAAGAAATTTTTTCTAGCATTACTGGTTTATCTTTATCGCACAAAGTGTGTCCGGTCACGGTGTTTTTTAATCCAACGGTTGCACCGATTTCACCAGCATAAATGGCGTCCAATTCTTCGCGTGAATTTGATTTCATTCGCAAAATTCGCGAAATTCTTTCTTGTTCGCCGGTAACGGAATTTAAAAGATAAGTTCCTTTATTTAAAACGCCAGAATACACTCTAAAAAAGGTAAGTTGGCCCACAAAAGGATCAGTCGCAACTTTGAATACCAAAGCTGAAAATGGCTCATCATCTGAGAATTTTCTGTCTATTTCTGCTCCAGTTTTTGGGTCGGTTCCTTTAACGTGTCCAATATCCATTGGGCTTGGCAAATAATCAATCACCGCATCCAAAATTAATTGGGTTCCTTTATTTTTTAAAGCAGTTCCACAAAAAACTGGCACTAATTTAAAAGCCAAAGTTGCTATTCGCAAAGCCGCCATTAATTCTTCTCGGGAAATTTCTTCTCCGCTCAATAATTTATTGGTTAAAGTATCATCTTCTCCAGCAATTCTATCCACCATTTTTTCGCGCCATTGTTTGGCTTTTTCTAAGTAATCAGCAGGAATTTCTTTTTCTACCACATTTTCTCCCATATCTCCTTCATAACAAAGCATTTTCATTTTTAGCAAATCAATCACTCCTGCAAAATCGGCTTCTACTCCGACGGGAATGGTTATCGCCACGGCATTTTTAGTTAATTTATCCAAAATACTTTGAAAAGATTTTTCAAAAGATCCGCCCATTCTATCTAATTTATTAATAAAACAAATTCGGGGTGTGCCGTATTTGTCAGCTTGTCGCCACACGGTTTCGGATTGTGGTTCCACTCCTGCCACTCCATCAAATACCACGCAAGCGCCGTCTAATACGCGCAAAGAACGCTGTACTTCA
>CAYHFP010000020.1:0-12810 GCA_964355995.1 uncultured Candidatus Saccharibacteria bacterium
AGTTTAATAGAGCAGTGATAGGTGTTCAGCATCGTGGTGGAATGGAGATACTTATAACCTTTCTATCGGTCAATCTGATTTACAGGTCACTCCTTTACAGGTAGCAGTCGCTTATTCAGCCATTGCGAATGGGGGTAATTTGTATCGTCCGCAGATAGTAAAAAAAATTATTGATGGATCAGGAAAAGATGCTAAAGTGATTAAAGAATTTACACCAGAAATTAATAGTCAGCTTAATGTTGATGATGAATATTTGCAAATTATTCGCGAGGGAATGCGAGAGGGAGTAAAAAAAGATTACGGATCAAGTTTTATGCTTAATAGTTTGCCAGTAGAGGTGGCGGGAAAAACCGGAACTGTTGAAACTAATAAAGAGGGAATTTTTAATACTTGGTCTTCCAATTTTGCGCCTTACGAAAACCCAGAAATAGTTTTTGTAACAACAATTGAAGGAGTTTCTGGTTTGCGAGCAGCCACTCTGCCAGTGGCACATGATGTTTTGCAGTGGTATTTTACGAGAAAATAGAAAAATAGAAAATATAATTTTTGGCAAAAAAAGAGTCAGACGTTTGGTTGTTTCGTCTGACCTTAAAATTTGATTGAGTAATTGAGACTTTATGGACAATTACACATCACTGAGAGTGCGAAAGGTTTTTGGATCAATCTCTTGTCCGCCCATGACGTGGAAAAAATCAGGTTTGGCACATTGGCACTTGGCGTAGTATTTATCACACGCTCGGCACCACTTTGTTGCAATGGGAGAGTTAGCGTCGAAGGCCAATTCCCGCAATCTCTGATCTACCCCCGGACAAGAACAGTCGCCAAAATTTTTTTTGCAGATTGCACAGATCATAGTATCTCCTTGATTCTGCGGGATAAGATTATCCCTAGTTGTGGAAGGAACTTAGGCTTGCTATCTTGGATATACATTATTGCATAATTACTGATTTGTCAACCCTTTATTGATTTGTTAAAAATTTAAACAAAAAAACCCCGACGATGTATATCTCGTCGGGTTTGTGCGGGGCGTTGGCAAATTCAACGCTTTAGGAACCATGGCCGTGGGGGGTCGTCGCCAATTGGGCGATTGAGTATAAAGATGCTATACGCTACCATAGCCAAAATACCAAGCAAAAATTCAGTTCCACTCATTTTTTCTCCTTTGGGATTTTATTCCCATTTAGCGGTGGTTATTATTTGGGTAGTTTTTCTCCGCAGTCGGGACAGAAATTTATAGCCTTGAGAAGCTCGCGAACTTCCGCCGATGCCCCGGCGCTTTGTCGTAGGCTTCTTACCATATCGTGATGTTTTTCCGGTGAACATAGTCCATCGGACAACAACTTGTTTTTGCCACCAGGATAAGTTTGGGCCGCAAGAACAAGGTTAGCATCTTCTCGGCGCTCCACGGCGTTTTCATTTTTCGTCCCACATAATGGGCAATACCTGTTACTCGCAAGCAATTGGCCACCACATTCTTGGCAATCCGGAAAATCCATGATTCAATGCTCCCTTGGGATTTCGCTCCCAGTTGCGCCCCATATAGGGGATTAAAGGTGCTGGTTGTCTATAATTTAATGATACCTTTATCAAAGATATTTGTCAACCCCTTTATTGATTTGTTAATTTTGATACAATCAATATATTCATATGCAAAGCATATTTTCGTCGCCGCTTGGTAATAAATATTTGCGAATCTTTATTACCTTCACTTGCTAGAAAATAATTCATAAATCTTAAATCATAAATCACGCCCATGGCTACTATTGATGAACTAAAAAAAGTTAGAAAGCAAAAATTAAAAGCCGTGCAAACGGCCGGGCTTTTGCCATACCCCGCCAAAACAAAAAGAACTCACACTGTAAAAGAGGCCTTGGATCTTTTTTCTAAAATTTTTAAATCTAAAAAAGATATTATTTTAGCCGGCCGAATTATGGCCATGCGCGGTCACGGCGGAGCAACTTTTTTGGATATTCAAGATGGATCAAATGATCCAGATTATCCAAAAAACATATTACCTGCAAAAATTCAGGGCTTAATTAAAGAAGATAGATTAGGCGAGGATGGTTATAGATTTTTTGTAGATCATTTTGATGTGGGTGATTTTGTTGAAATAAAGGGTACTCTTTTGAAAACTAAAAGAGGTGAAAAAACTATTGAGGCTGATGATTACAATATGCTTGCAAAATCACTAACGCCATTACCTTCAGAAAAATTATGGAATCTTGGAAAAACAGAAGATCGTCGTGGACTCAAAGATGAGGATGAAATTTTTCGTAAAAGATATATAGATATTTTATTTAATCCAAAAGTAAAGGAGATGATTAGACAGCGCGCGATTTTTTGGCAATCAATGCGTGAATTTTTAATTAAAAAAGGATTTTTAGAAGTTGAAACTCCGGTTTTAGAAATTACCACCGGAGGCGCCGACGCCAAGCCTTTTGTGACACATCATAATGCTTTGGATTTGGATGTGTATTTGCGAATTTCCACCGGTGAACTTTGGCAAAAAAAATTAATGGTGGCGGGATTTGAAAAAACCTTTGAAATCGGCCGTCAGTTTAGAAACGAGGGAATGGACGCCGAACATTTACAAGATTATACCCAAATGGAATTTTACTGGGCCTATGCCGATGACAAAATGGGTATGAAATTAGTTGAAGAACTCTACAAAGAGGTTATTGGTAAAACCTTCGGTAGATTGAAATTTAAAATCCGCGGTTTTGACGTGGATTTTGGCGCCAAATGGGAAATTTATGATTATCAAACGATGATAAATAAATATGCCAGAATTGATATTTTTGAGGCGAGCTTACCAGAAATGGAAAAGGCCATAAAAAGATTAGGAATTCGAGCTGACGGCTTTTCCGCCGAAGGCGGACCAGCCTCTGGCTGGAATAAAACGCGCGCCATTGATAATTTGTGGAAATATTGCCGAAAGAATTTAGCTGGTCCAGGATTTTTAATCAATGTGCCTATTGATGTTTCGCCTTTAGCAAAAAGAGATGAAAAAAATCCAAAGATTGCTAAAAAGTTCCAAATAATTTTAGCGGGCAGTGAAATGGGTAATGGATATAGTGAGTTAAACGACCCAATTGAACAGGCCGAAAGATTTACCGAGCAGCAAAAACTACGCGAAAAAGGGGACGAGGAAGCACAAATGTTTGATGCGGAATTTGTGGAAGCGCTGGAATATGGTATGCCACCAACTTGTGGATTCGGATTATCAGAAAGATTATTTAGCTTTTTGATGGATAAACCCATGCGTGAGACGCAGATTTTCCCTTTGATGCGCCCAAAGCAGTAATTCGTCATTGCGAGGAGCGCCGAAGCAATCTCTAAATTTAAAAATAAAAAAAGAGAGCGGCCGATTGGTCGCTCTTTGATTTATTTAAGGTAGAATCAGACCCAGTTAAGTTTCTTTAGGGAAGTTGTCCCACCAACACAATTCTGGAGATTTTCCCAGTTTTCTTTCGAGCCGCCGGCATGTCGCCAGTGGGGTGATATTGTTATGGCAGTTAGAAGGGTTTCTAGACCAACTTGGCACTCAACAAAAATTCGTCCTTCGATTGGGTCATGCCAAACTTGGTCAACTGATTCAGTTTTTGTGCCGATTATAATTTCCTCTTCTTCTCTTGGTAACTCTGGCATTTCAAAATCCTGTTGAATCCCTAGAGAGATAGAGCTTCCATGACCAGCAATAGATCTAAGCCAAAGAGTGTAATTTACCATTTCCTTTACCTTTTGGAATAGGGGTGTAAAAAATGAGCAACTAATTAGTAATGATGTCATATTTATTTATTGGTGTCAATAGTTGCTGGTGGTTGTGAAATTTAGTATGATTAAAAATATATAAATATATTTTCGTCGCCGTTTGGCAATAAATATTTGCGAATTTTTATTGCCTTCACTTGCTATAAAATAAATCTTAAATCTTGAGCCTTAAAACTTAAAAACGTCACGACGTAAAGTTTCAAGTTTCATGTTTCAAGTTTCATGAAAAAAGTATTGGTTTTTGGAACTTTTGATGGCTTACATAAGGGCCATTTGGATTTTTTCCGCCAAGCCAAAGAACATGGTGATTACTTGGTGGTGGTGGTGGGGCGAGATTCTACGGTTTTGGCCGTTAAAAAACATTTGCCTAAACATAACGAAAATAAAAGATTAGATGCAGTTTTGAAGGCCGAAAATGTGGATTATGCCCGATTGGGAAATGAAGGAGATAATAGATACGCTGTAATTTTTGAAGTAAACCCCGATGCGATTTGTTTGGGATATGACCAAACTCATTTTACTGAAAAATTAGAAGAAAAATTAAAAGAAATGGGACTAAATATCCCAGTGGTAAGACTGAAAGCCTATAAACCCGAAATCTACAAATCATCACTATTAAATGAAAAATCAGAGAAATAAATCATAAGCCGAACCTAACTATTCGTTTATTCGTACGAATAATGGAATATGAATATAAAAAATTTAGTAAAAATTTTTAAGGCGATAGGCAACGAAAGGAGATTTTTAATTTTGAAGTATTTATTTTCATCGAAAGAATTAAGTGTTGGACAGATTAGCGAATTAATAGAACTCTCTTTTAAGAGCACTTCAAATCATTTGTCAGTTTTAAGTAATATGGATCTAGTAATATCAAGGCAAGTAAGTTTGAATAAATTTTATTCCATAAATAAAGAGGCATTCCCAAAAGAATTTATTAGATTTTTTAAAAATTAAAAATAAAAACTTAATACTCGAAAGGTAACTAAACTATTCGTTTATTCGTACGAATAAACGAATAGTTTGAAAGAATAAACATGTTAGATATCAAATTTATTAGGGAAAATCCAGAAAAGGTAAAAGAGGCCTGCAAAAACAAGAATATCTCTGTTGATGTGGATGCTTTTTTAGAACTTGATAAACAAGCGCGCGCCTTTCAGGTAGAAATTGAAAGCCTTCGCGCCGAAAAAAATAAACTAGGGAAAGAAGATCAAGAAAAGGGTAGGGAATTGAAAGAAAAATTAAAAACCTTAGAAGAAAATTTCAATACTGCCGATAAAAATCGCACGGCTTTGTATCGTAAAATACCCAATATTCCATTAGACGATGTGCCAGTTGGAAAAACTGAAGATGAAAATCAAATCATAAAAACGGTTGGCAAAAAGCCCGTTTTTGATTTTCCCGTAAAAAATCATTGGCAGTTGGGGCAAGAGTTAGATTTAATTGATAAAGAGCGGGCTACGAAAGTTGCCGGCGCGCGCTTTGCTTATATTAAAGGGCCACTGGTTCAGCTTCAGTGGGCAATGATGCAATTTGCCGTAAGTGTTTTGACTGATGAAAAAATCTTAGCAAAAATTGCCAAAGCCGCTAAGCTAAAAGTGAGCACAAAGCCTTTTGTCCCAGTGTTGCCCCCACTAATGATTAAAACCGAACCCTATGATGCGATGGACAGGCTCGAACCTCGCGAAGAACGCTATAAAATTGAAGGCGAGGATTTATGGCTTCAAGGAAGTGCTGAGCATGTTTTGGGAACGATGCACATGAATGAAACCATGGCTGAGCAGGTTTTTCCAATTCGTTATGTCGGTTATGCAACTAGTTTCAGAAAAGAAGCCGGCACGTATGGCAAGGACATGGAAGGAATCATCCGCATGCACCAGTTTGATAAATTAGAAATGGAAAGTTTGACGGTGGCGGAAGAATCTTTGAAAGAGCATCACTTTATGGTGGCTATCCAAGAATATTTAATGGCGCAGCTTGGCCTGCCTTACGAAGTGGTGTTAAAATGCACAGCTGATATTGGAAAACCCAATGCTCGCGGTGTAGATATTAATGTGTGGCTGCCAGGGCAAGATAAATATCGCGAAACTCATACAGCTGATTACATGACCGATTATCAGGCTCGCAGATTGCAGACACGCGTGAAGCGAAATTCCGGGGCCATGGAATTGGTGCATACTAATGATGCAACCGCATTTTCACAGCGCCCATTGATCGCTATTTTGGAAAATAATCAGCAAAAAGATGGTAGCGTGAAAATTCCAAAAGCGTTGCATAAATATACCGGGTTTTCCCGCATAGCGGGATCCCGTTCGCGGGAAAAATCATAAAATCACCCGCCGTCGCCAAGGCTAAGGCGGGCAAAGAAAAATAATAATGCAGGAAAATAGTGTTATCATAAAAAATCTTCGAGTAAATTATAAGACAATCGGAGAGGGAAAACCCTTTCTGATTTTGCATGGTTGGGGGTCAAATTCTGAAAAATGGATAAAAATTGGTGAACTTTTAGCAGAAACCCGTTCGGCAGGCTCGGGGCAAGAAAATTACAAAGTTATTATTCCTGATTTGCCGGGGTTTGGTAAAAGCGAAGAACCCACAAATGCTTGGAGTTTAGATAATTATGTGGATTGGCTTTTGGAGTTTAGCGATGCAGTCCCAGAATTAAAAAATCAGTTTTACATTGCCGGACATTCTTTTGGCGGAGCTTTAGCTTCTAAGTTTTCCATTAAATATGTGCAAAGGGTTTCTAAACTTTTTTTAATTTCAGCTGCCTGTGTGAGGAAAAGAACGGCTATCAAAAAAATCTGGTATCGCTTGGCTAAAATGTTTAAAATATTTTCTGGTTTGCCGTTATATCAAAGGGCGCGTAAGGGTTTTTATAAATACATTATCAAAAAAAGCGATTACCCTTATCAGTCGGGAGCGATGAAAGAAACCTATTTAAAAATTATTTTGGATGATTTATCCTACCGAGTTCGTTTTATTAGAGTGCCAACTTTTATTATTTGGGGAGATAAAGACGAATCAACACCCATTGATGAAGCACGTTGGCTTAATAATAGAATTTTACGTTCTAAATTAATTATTATTGATGGTGCTGACCATTTGCTTCACATAAAAGTGCCGGAAGTTTTAATAGAAAAAATAATCTCAAATTTATAAATGAATTTTTTAATGCAAGGTTTAGCTTTTTTTTGGACATTCAGAACCATTAAATTAGTTCTTTTTTGGATTTACCTTTGGCAATTAAAATCCTATCATGTCGGGCGTTTTGTGGATCATTTTAGAACCCATAAAGGTAAAACATTAATATGTAATAAACTATTGCTGATAAAAATAGTATTACTTGTTTTACTTTTTGTAAGGTCAGAACTTTTTGGTATTTTGGTATTTTTATATTTTGCCGAGTCCTTATTATTTATTAAGGCAATCGCAAATAAAAATATCAAAAAACCGGAATTTACTTTTAAGGCGATATTGTTAACTTTAGTTTCATTATTAGTATCAGGTGGGTATGTATTTATTTTTGTAGCTAGCCCCATAGCACTTTTATTGTTTGATATTTTGCTTCCCATTATTATTTCGATAGTGGTTCTTTTAATCCAGCCATTTTTTGTCTTAGCGCGCAATCGTATATTGCAAAAAGCAACGCAAAAAATAGGTCAACATAAAAATCTTATAGTCATCGGTATTACCGGAAGCTACGGCAAAACATCTACTAAAGAATTTTTAACGACAATTTTATCTTCGCAATTTAATGTGTTAGCCACGCCGGAGCATAAAAATTCCGAAATGGGAATTGCCCAAACTATTTTGGAAGACTTAAACGAAAAGCATCAGATTTTTATTGTTGAAATGGGCGCGTATAATAAGGGCGGGATAAAGTTATTATGCGACATGGTTGGCCCGCAAATTGGAATAGTAACGGGAGTTAATGAGCAACATTTATCAACTTTTGGCTCATTAGAAAATTTGCTTTCAGCGGAAGGCGGGCAAGAATTGGCAGAGGCTTTGCCGAGAGATGGTTTGCTTGTAGTAAATGGCGATAATAAATATTGTTTGGATTTGTATAAAAAAACTACCATAAAAAAGAGATTATATTCAGTTAAAAAAGAGAGAGTAGATTCTGATATTTGGACTGAGGATATTTTAGTAAGCGAAAATTCTTTGTCGTTTATTATGCTTTCAGAAAAGGGGGAAGTGCAACCTTTTTTAGTCAATGTTCTTGGTAAACATAATATCCAAAATGTATTGGCATCAATATTGGTGGCTAAAAATTTGGGCATGAGTTTTGAAAAAATAAGTGATGCTTTAAAAAATATTCGGCAAGCTCAAGGTGGAATGACTTTGCAAAAAGGAATGTACGGTATTAATGTTATTGATTCTTCATATTCATCAAATCCTGATGGCGTGATGGCCGATTTGGATTACTTGAGTGTATTTACCGGAAAAAAAATGATCGTGATGCCGTGCTTAATTGAATTGGGGAAAAAGTCAGCCGAGATTCACAGAGAAATTGGAAAAAAAATCGCCGAAGTTTGTGATTTGGCGATTATTACTACTAAAGATCATTTTGAGGAATTAAAACAAGGGGCGATACAAAATGGAATGACAGCAGAAAATATTTTGCTTATCAATAATTCGGATGAAATATTTACGAAGATTACTACCTTTTGCAAAACTGACGATGTGGTATTATTAGAAGGACGCGTCCCAGAGAATCTAACTAAATTGTTGAAAGAAAAAAAATAGGCATCGGTTTGATGCCCAGTTATAGATTTAAGTTTTTTTGACCGGCCAAGGATAGTTATCGATGACCCATTGTTTTAACTTTTGAAATTCAGATTCGCCTTTGGGCCCAAGCTCCGAATAGCCCTTACCTCGTCCCATGCCTGGGCCAAATTCTGTTTTCGCAACATGCATAGTCACAATATATTGTTTTTCAAATTCCTCCGAGAACAAAGATTGTTCTCCAAGTATTTGTGGTAAATCATGTACTGCCGCATGATAGAAGCCTATATCTCGGAGTTCTGACATGAGATATCCTTTTTGAGTGATGAGAATTGATATGAATGTTCTCTGTCTCTTATACTATAAAAATATTAAAATTACAAGATGATAAAAAAGTTTAAGCCTATTTCAATTTCCTTGTCTCCCAATGTCCAAAAAGATGATGTTTTTTTGGCTTTAAAATTATTATTTCAACCGTGGAAGTGGGCCGGGCACAAGTCTGCGCTCGGCAGCGCGATTGCATCGCTTGAAAATGAATTTAAAAAATACTTGGGGGTGAAATATGCTTTTTCTTTTAATAGCGGGCGGTCTAGCCTTTTTGCCATTTTAAAGGCGCTAAATTTACCGGAAAACAGCGACGTGATGCTTCAGGCCTTTACTTGCAATGCCGTACCAAATCCCATTTTGTGGGCCAATTTAAACCCAGCATATATTGATTGCGCCAATGATTTTAACGCCGATTTATCGTCATTGCGAGCTAGAGCGAAGCAATCTAAAGTTTTAATTCTGCAACATACTTTTGGATTACCAGCGAATACGGAAGAAGCAAATCTTATTATGCGACAGAACGGTGGCATTATGATTGAAGATTGTGCGCATGCCTTGGGGGCTGAATATAGAAGTAATGTGGGCCTGCCCAACGAAGCCTTGGCGAAGGTGGGGACTTTTGGCAATGTCGGATTTTTTAGTTTTTCGCGCGACAAAGTTATTTCTTGCGTTTATGGTGGCATGGCAGTAACCAATAATGACGAAATTGGCAAAAAATTAGAGGCGCTTCAAAAAGAATTTGGTATGCCGGGGTTCTTTTGGATAAAGCAACAATTAATGCACCCTGTTTTATTGCATTTTATTATTTTACCGCTATATCATTTTTTTGATTTGGGAAAAATATTTTTGGTCGCTTCGCAGTGGCTTCATATTTTATCCAAGGCCGTAAGTTGGCAAGAGAAAAGGGGATTGCGCCCAGATTATTTCCCAAAGGCTCTGCCCAACGCGCTGGCCATTTTAGCACTTAATCAATTTAAAAAATTAGAGACATTTAATGCGCACCGTAAAAAAATAGCAGAATTTTATTATCAAGAACTTGCCGGTACTAGTTTTGGATTACCCAAAAAAGAAAATAATATCTTTTTGCGGTTTGCTGTAACTCATCCCAAGGCTCACGAAATTTTATATGACGCTTGGCATAAGGAAAACATGCTTTTGGGAGATTGGTATACCAGCGTGATTGCACCTTTTGATACAAAATTAGATGAGGTAAAATATACTATGGGTAGTTGTCCGAATGCCGAAAGATTGGCGCAAAAAACCCTAAACTTGCCGACGCATATAAATATAAGCATGGAAGAAGCTAAAAGAATTGTAACTTTTTTAAAAAAATGGAATTAAAAACTATAGAAAATAAACAAATATGGGAGGAGTTTTTGGCAGGATGTTTTGAAAAAACATTTTTGCAGTCTTGGGCGTGGGGGGATTTTCATACTTCATTAGGAAATAAAGTCTGGCGGTTTGGGTTTTATGAAGAAGGGGCATTAATTGCTACGGCTTTGGTGATAAAAATTTCGGCCAAGCGAGGGAGCTTTTTATTGGTGCCACACGGTCCGGTTATGAAATCTGAAATTCACGAAATTAAATTTGAGGTCGTTAAACTATTAAAAGAAACATTGCAGGAATTAGCTAAAACTGAAAAGGTAGATTTTTTGAGAATTTGCCCTATTTTCAAAAGAACTACTGAAAATACTGCCCTATTTAAAAATTTGGGGTTTGGGCAAGCGCCTTTGCATTATCATCCAGAATCGAGTTGGAAACTTTATATCAAGCCACACGAAGAGAGTTTGCTTGATGATATGCGTAAGACTACCCGCTATTTAATTAAAAGTGCCTTAAAGAACGAAGATTTGGAGGTGGTTAAGAGCACCAACGTGGCTGATATGGAGATTTTTTATAACATTCATACGCCGGTGGCTCGCCTTCAAAATTTTACGCCATTTTCTATTGATTATTTAAGTAAAGAATTTTTAGCGTTTCTTCCTGATAATAATATTTCACTTTTTTTTATAAAATATTCACCCCCACACCAAACGGGGGCAGATTGTGTGAAATTGGGGCATAAACTTAAATCAGATCCGTTGTGGTGTGGGGGTAAAGGCAAATATATTGCTGGGTCTTTTCAGATTTTTTGGTCAGGAATTGGGTTTTATCATCACGCCGCACTTTTGCCGGAATATCACAAATTGCCCGCATCTTATCTGCTTCAGTGGGAGGCTATTAAAGAAGCCAAAGCTCGCGGATGTGAAATTTATGACTTTTGGGGTTATGCCGACCCTAAAAAAGACCCAAAGCATCCTTATGCTGGGCCAACACTTTTTAAGCAAGGATTTGGTGGATATGTTGATGAATATGTAAAAACCCAAGATTTTATTATTTCGCAAAAATATTGGATAAATTATATAATAGAATTAGTTAGGAAAATTAAACGCGGACTCTAATATGGCGCACCGAGGAAAAAAAATAAAACCAAAAATTAATCATTTAAGAAAAAGGCAAAACATTTTAAAGATGCCTGTCTTTTGGATTGTTTTGGGAATCTTTATTTTAGTGACAGGTGTTGGGTATGGATTATTTTTTTATGAAAAGTTTCAAGTTAAAAACATAGAAATATCGGGTAATGCAAAAATTAAAAGTGAGGATATTAAGGGAATTGTTTTGACTAGTATAGAAAAAAAAATAATTTCATCAAAATTGATTAAAATCGCGTCTAAAAGTATTTTTATCTCTAGTAAACATAAGATTGTTGAAAATATTTTGCGTGAATTTTCTGATATTCAAAAAGTATCAGTCAATAAAGATATGCCAGACACTATGCGTTTGCAAATAACTGAGCGCCAGCCGCTTGCTATTTTTTGTCAAAATAAAGATTGTTTTTTCATTGATGATGAGGGGATTATATTTAATTTAGAAGAAAACAATTTAGAGACAATGACCGTTTTTCGTAAACAATCATCCCAAGAGGTACAGCTTGGAGAAAAAGTGGTTGATGAAAATATTATAGATATATTTTCTAAAGTGCAAAAAAGCTTGAGAGAAAATTTTGAAATAGATATTAGGGAGATGATTATTGCTAATCCATTAATTTTTAAAACGAGTGAGAATTTTGATATTTATTTTGACTCAGAAAAAGATGTGGACCTTCAAATTACTAAAATGAACGCACTTTTGAAAAATGAAATTCCAGAAAATGACCGGAAAAATTTAGATTATATTTATTTGCAGTATAAGGATAGAGCGTATTATAAATAGTAATTAAAAAAACCGCCTTGAGGCGGTTTTTTTATTTTTTACTTTCTTCCTTCGAAGGCTGATTCTAGGGTTTCCTCGTCGGCGTATTCGAGTTCACTGCCGATGGGCAAACCTTGAGCTAAGTGAGTTATTCTGAGAGTTGGTAATAATTCTTTTAAGGCTCGTTGAATTAAAATCGACGCGGATTTTCCTTCTGGTGTGGAGTTGATGGCAATAATAATTTCGGAAAAATCTATTTTAGGCATTGCAAAATTTGAAGAATTTTTAATTCTTTCTACTAGTTCTTGGATTCTTAATTTTTCGATGTCGCTTTTTTTAAATGAAGAAAAATATTTTCCGATAATAAAATAAAGTCCGTGGTATTTTTTTGTATGATCAATGGAAAGCAGGTCATTTTCTTTTTCAACAATGCAAAGCTGGGCACGATTTCTCTGAGGATTTTTACAAATATCACAAAGAGTAGATTCTCCTTCAAAAGGATTGAAGCAAAACGAGCAGATTTTTATGTTATTTTTTAATTCTAAAATGGCGCCAACTAATTCGTCAGTAACTTCTTTGGGTTGGCTGATTAAATAATAAACAAAACGACCGGCTGTGCGCGGGCCGATGGTGGGGAAGCGACTAAAGATATCTGTAAGGCGCTTGATGCTATCCATAAAAAATTATTCTAATTAACCTAATTATACTAATTGACCTAAATAAATCCCAAAAAAGTGAATAGATCGGAAGAGC
>CAYHFP010000021.1:0-11991 GCA_964355995.1 uncultured Candidatus Saccharibacteria bacterium
ACGACGCTCTTCCGATCTTCAATGTCTATCGCCAATATTGTTGGAAAAATCGCTTCGGGCGACACGATTAAAAATACCATTACGGTTATTGAGGGTTGGGACGCAGAGGATATTGGTAATTATTTAGAAGTAAAAAATATCATGACTGGAGCGGAATTTTTGACTGCGGTCAAAAATTCCCCAGAAAATTTCGATTTTCTTGCTGACAAACCCAAAAAACTAAATCTAGAAGGCTATTTATTCCCCGATACCTATGAAATTGCTTCAGATGAAACCCCAGAAGACTTTGTAAAAGATATGCTTTTAAATTTTGATAAAAAGTTAACCCCGGATTTACGCGCCGAAATTACTAAGCAAAAAAAGTCTATTTTCAAAATAATTACCATGGCTTCTATCATAGAAAAAGAAGTCAGGACGCCAGAAGACAAAAAAATTGTTTCAGGAATTTTGTGGAAACGTATTGCCGAAGGCATGCCACTACAAGTTGATGCCACGGTAAATTATATCACCGGAAAAGACCATCCGGGAGTTTTTATAAAAGATACTAAAATAGATTCGCCCTATAATACTTATAAATATTACGGCCTACCCCTAGGCCCCATTTCAAACCCTGGAATAGAAAGTATTTTATCAGCCATTTATCCAACTAAAAGTGAGTATTGGTTTTATTTGTCGGCCGAAGATTCTGGCAAAACCATTTTTAGCAAAACACTGGATGAACATAATGTCGCTGTGCAAAAATACCTAAAGTGAGTGATTGAGTTATTGAGTCATTGAGTAATTAAGCGATTAGGAAACAAATAATTAATCCCCAAAAATGGACGGTCGTCTATTTTTGGGGATTTATTATTTTTTTGTTGATATTGAAAAGATTTAATGGCGGGTTTATAATATAAATGGTTCTTTCCCGTACTCCATACTTTTGCCGGAGGCATTTATGGCGCTTTCATTTCGAGCTTCTTCTCAGCATTCTTTGGTTCAACCTGAGGTCCCCGACAATATAAAGGATGCGCTCGCGCAATTCGCCCTTGATCAAGGGCAGTGTGTTGAAGATAGTTCTTTTAGTCAGGTTCGACTTAATCATCTGGTTTTTCCCATTGGCGAAAGGTTTGTCGCAAATTATCGCCATGCCCAGCGTCGTAGGGGTGCTGGGAGATACTTTACTACTGGCAGAGTTTCTTGCGACTTAAATGGCCAAGACTTGAGAGTAGATATTCCACTTGAAAAGAAGCCGCGTTAGGCGAAAGCTCTTTCGTAAACAATCAGTTGTAACCCGAAGACACATCGTCCTCGGGTTTTTAATTTATATATTGACATATCTATAATTATCGCTTAGTATGAAATTAATTAAATAAGCCACAGACAGTAGGTATCTTCGCGAGAGTGAAGAAATAAATCCATTAAGGATCCTATCGAGGCCAAACACGGGTATCTTATTTTAATTATTTGATATCGATGTTAATCCTTGTCTGCAGGTCGCAGGCTTTTTGTTTAAATTAAGTTAAAAGTTATCAAGTTATAAAGTTATCAAGTTCATTGACTTTATAACTTTCAACTTTAAAACTTTAAACTTCGTTATGGCATTTACAAAAGAAAAAAAGGGAGAAGCTTTAAAGAGTATCAAAGAAAAAATTGCCAAGCAAAAGTCAGTTATTTTTGCCGACTTTTCTAAAGTAAATTCTGCGGATTTGTTTAAACTTCGCAAAGAATTGAAAGAAAATGGCTGTTCTTTAAAGATCGGTAAAAAAACATTGGTGAGAATTGCTTTTGGACAGTCAGGTATTTCATTTTGGAACTTAATTAAAAAATCAGTTCCAGGACAATTAGCGCTAGTATTTGGAATGGAAGATGAAATTGCTCCAGCCAGAATTTCTCATAAATTTTCAAAAACCAACGAAAATTTCAGAATTTTAGGTGGAATTTTCGAGAAAAGGTTTATTGATAGAGAGCGAGCATTAGTATTGGCTAACTTGCCTTCAAGAAACGATTTATTGAGCAGGTTGGTTGGTTCTCTTTCAAGTTCGATGACCGGATTTGTGAGGGTGTTGGATAAAGTTCGAGAAAGCAAAGAAGTAAAATAATTAAAAATAAATTGAATAACCAAGCACTCAATGTGTTGAGTACTCGGTGAAAATTAATTTCATAAATTTTCATGACAGACGAAATAAAAGTTGAGGTTCCAGCCAAATTTGAAAAGTTGGTTGCGGAAGTAGAAAAAATGTCAATTGTAGAATTGGCAGAATTAGTAAAAGTATTAGAAACAAAATTCGGAGTTACCGCTTCAGCTCCAGTAGCCATGATGGCGGGAGGTGCAGCTGGTGCTCCAGCTGAAGAAAAAACATCTTTTAATGTTGAATTAAAAGAAGTAGGAGCTTCAAAAATTGAAGTTATTAAAGTGGTGCGCGACGTTACCGCTAAAGGATTAAAAGAATCTAAAGATTTAGTTGATGCTGCTGCTACTGCTCCTCAAATGGTAAAAGAAGGAGTAAAGAAGGAAGAAGCTGATGAAATTGCAAAGAAATTTGCAACCGCCGGCGCAAAAGTAGAGATTAAGTAAATAGTTGAGTTATCAAGTTATAAAGTTTATCAAGTTATAAAGTCAAAAAATCCGCTTCGGCGGATTTTTTGTTGGATGAGATTTACAAATTTACTTTATTGTGCTAAAAGTAGCATAGTTCTTTGAGTGTGGAATATCACTCATCCTCTTGCGCAAAGTAACGCGAGAGAAAGCTCCGAAAGAGTTTCTTGGGAAGAAGGAGAATGACGATGCAAGAAAATGGTGTTAATCGAGTGCTGGTTGGTTTGGGTGGGGGATATTATTCTGCCAATGTGGTACGCGCATTGTTGGAAGGAGCCAGTTATGAGCAGGCCTTTGAGCAGGTGCCTTATCATGGCTCGCTTCACCCAGATAGCTACGGGTTGATTGTCAAGATTCATGAATTGGTTGTGATGTTTTCTCCTAGTAACGCCTGGCTTTGGTTGGATGTTGCAACTAAAAGATTAGTGAATTCAACCACGAATTTACCCTACACCGCCGGCACTTTTTTGGGTTTGGTCAAAGCCGGTATTTGGCTGGATGAAAAATGGCCTGGATTTACGAACTTCCAAGATAATCTTTTGATGGCATTGGCGCGGGCAATTTGCAATCCCGACAAGCCTTTATTTGGTTGTGATTTTGAAAAGTCTGATTGTGGAAGAGAGCTATCTGGTGCCATGAGCACATATTTTTTCCCTTCGGACCTAGTAAAGAAGCAATCTAGGGCGAGAGAGGTCCATGGTGCGATGCGATATATTGTTGATCATGGCAACGATGAAAAGTTTGGATCAATTGATCGTTTTGTAATTAGTAGGATGGCCCACGGTCTTTTGGCGCGGATGTCGCCAATGGAAGCGATACGTGCTATTTCCACTTCTCCTAATGTCTAGGTAAATGTGTGGGCATAACTTGATGAGTCGAGTTGTGCCCCTTTTTTATTGCAATTGGTGGATTGTTTTTATTATTATTGGTAAAATAACATAAAGTGTGAATTTAGTATTTGGTAGTTAGAAGCTGAAATAGAATTAAGAATTTTGTATCTAAAATTTTTAGTTCACATTCTGACTCCTAAATACTGAATACGGAATACTATCAACAATGGCTGGCGAATTTAAAAAACTCTTTTGGACCGAACATTCTAAGACTAAAATGCGCCAGTATGGGCTTTCA
The DNA here is from genome assembly GCA_964355995.1 of uncultured Candidatus Saccharibacteria bacterium. Taxonomy (GTDB): domain Bacteria; phylum Patescibacteriota; class Minisyncoccia; order Minisyncoccales; family Staskawiczbacteraceae; genus VGLO01. Next base: position 3,707 of record CAYHFP010000021.1, read on the forward strand.
AAAAGTAAATTGTTAAAGTTGCTTTATAAACCAGAGCGGAAAGAGCAGGGGATTGCCTTTGATACAACGGCGGTGATGCAAACAAATAAAATATTTACGTTTAGTAAAAAAGAAGTAAAAACAAAGAAAATTCCCGGAGAAATTTGGTTGATGTATAAAGATGATAAAGAAATAAGAAAAATAATTAGTGCTTGGCGGTATCCGGGAATTTCAAAAGCGGGGGAAAGCATTCCAATTCCACGCGATATTCTTAATGAGTTATCAAATAGTGATGAGTTTAAATAATAAACAAGAACAAAATATTTTAGTCCAATGGCTTACGTGGCATTTTTACGAAATGCCTAAGTTTTTATTTTTGGTTTGGGAAAATTATTTGTTATTTGGTATTAATTATTTTTCTATCAATCTTTTGTTTTTAACTCTTTTTTCTCCGTGGAAAAAATATAATTGGAGTTATCCAAAGGGTTTTAATGTTGGCGAGTATTTTGGCACCTTTATTTCTAATATTTTTTCCCGCATTATTGGCGCTATTTGCAGAACAGCTTTGATTATTATTGGTATAATCGTTCAGGTAGTAATTTTCGTGTTGGGCGCAATGATTATTTTGTTTTGGTTTTTAATGCCGGTGACACTTATATTATTAGTTTTATTACTGCTTTATGGCTTTTAATTTTGAGACAAGAATAACTTCAATTTCGCGAGCCGTAAAGATATTGTCTTTTCCGCTTTTTGCCTATGCCGATATTCTAAGGCAATTATTTTTTTATTTGTTTATTGCTTCTTTATTTTTACCGGCTCTTTCTTTGCTGGGGATAATTACCGAATTAACCGTGGTTAAAACAATTATTTTTTTCCTATTTTGGTTTCTTGTTTTCTTGGAAATACATTTATTCATAGAATTAAAAATTAAAAAACCCAAAGTTACATTATCGCTCAAAGAAGCTCTTTTAACGCCTGCAGATTACAATTTGGCAGAGTGGTTGAGTTTAACTTCTTGCAGGATAGTGGAAGGTGCTATAAGAATATGTAAAAAAAGAAGATTATCCGAAGTTGGTTCCACGGCCCTTTTTTACACAGCTTTAACAGAAAGCAAAGACATTCAAATTTTGGCGTTGCGCTTGGGTATTGATGTTAAAAAGATTCAGGCGGACCTTAAAAACTGGCTAGAAAAACAACAAAAACAACAAGAATTTAAATTGTTATTATCAGAAGATTTTCAAAAAACTATTTTAGATGCCGCTGAATTAGCTCAAGAAAGAGGGCATGAAGCTATAGGTGAAAAAGAGCTTTTTGTGGCACTAGCAAAAAATGATGAATTTTTTAAAAAAATATTAGTAGATGGAGATTTAAAAGAAAGTGATGTTGAAAATATAACTTTGTGGCTAGATGTATTGTCTGAAAAATTAGAAAGAAATACTCAATTTTGGACTAAGGAAAATTTATCAAGATTCGGGTCTTTGGGAAAGGGTTGGGCGTCGGGGTTTACCGTTACGCTGGATAACTTTTCTATTGATTTAACTAAAGAAGCTGCCAATAATTTATTTGGAGAGATTATTGGTCATAAAAAAGAAATTGGTGAGCTAGAAATGGTTTTAGCTAAATCTGGATTAAGCAATGCTTTGCTGGTGGGCGAAATTGGTGTGGGTAGAAAAAGTATTGTTGAAGCATTAGCTCAGCGATGTTTTTTGGGCGCCAACGTTCCAGAATTAAATAATAAAAAAGTTGTTGAGCTTGATATGGTGGCACTTTTAACACAAATTCAGGACGCGGAAAAATTAGAAGCAACTATCGACCAAATTTTTGCAGAAGTTGCTTCTGCTGGCAATATTATTTTGTGCATTGATCAAATTGATAATTTTATAGACCAAAAAGTAGCAAGGCCGGGCGCGGTTGATATTTCTGGTATTTTGGGAAAGTATTTGCCGGTGCCAGATTTTCAATTTATTGGCATTACTTCTTTTGAGGGTCTTCATAAAAAATTAGAAAAGACTTCTTCATTTTTGGAATATTTTAGAAAAATTGAAGTTTCAGAAACGTCGGAAATTGAAACAATTAGGATTTTGCAAAATTTGGCTCTGGGACTGGAAAAAAAATATAAAGTGGTAATTATGTATCCTGCCATAAGAGAGGTGGTTAATTTGACGGCGAGATATTTTCCTAGTACTCCTTTTCCTAAAAAAGCCATTGATGCCCTGGAAGAGGCGGTGGCCTATGCGCGGTCTGTAAAAGAAAAAGTGGTCCAGCCACATCATATCGCTAAAATTATTTCTGATAAGGCGCAAATTCCTGTTGGTAAAATGGAATTTAAGGAAAAGTCGGTTTTACTTAATTTAGAAAATTTAATCCACGAAAGAATTATCAATCAAAGTGAAGCCGTAACAGAAATATCAATTGCTATGCGTCGCTCCCGCTCTGGAATTGGCTCTAAAAAAAGACCGATGGGAGTATTCTTATTTTTGGGCCCAACTGGAGTGGGTAAAACCGAAACCGCCAAAGCCTTGGCGGAAATATATTTTGGGTCTGAAGAAAAAATGATACGAATTGATATGTCTGAATTTCAAGCCATTTCTGATATTCCAAGATTAATTGGTGCGGTTTCGCCAGTTGAACAAGAGGGCCTTTTAACAACGCCAGTTCGCGAAAATCCTTTTTCTTTAGTGCTTTTGGATGAAATAGAAAAAGCACATCCCAATATTTTGAATTTATTTTTACAAGTTTTTGATGAGGGGCATATTACCGATGGGCAGGGTAGAAAAATTATTTTTAACAATACTATCATTATTTGTACTTCTAACGCTGGTGCTAGTATGATTTTTAAAGAAGTTGGTGCGGGAAATAAAATAAAAAAAGAAACTTTGCTGGATTTTCTTTTTGAGCAAGGAACTTTTAGACCAGAATTTATTAACCGTTTTGATTCAGCAGTATTTTTCAGTCCACTGACAAAAGAAAACCTTATGGATATTGCTCAATTGACGCTTGTGGGTTTGGCTAAAAATCTTAAAGAAAAAGATATTGATTTTATTATTACCGAACCTTTGAAAGAAAAAATTGTTGAGCTTTCTTATAAGCCCGAATTCGGTGCGCGCGAAATGAGAAGAGTTGTGCAAAGTAAAGTAGAAAATGGAATTGCCGAATCTTTGTTGGCTGATAAAATTGTAAAAGGGGATACCATCGAAATAGACCCCGAAACTTTTGAGGTCATTAAAAAATAAAAAGAGATAATTTGAAGGCAGCCGTCGCAAGCGCGACGGCTGTTTTATTATGTCCCGATTGCTCGGCAATCGAGGATCCTCGCATAAAAATTCAGATGGATTTTCATCGGGACGACAAAATTAAGTAACAAAGTGGGAAATCGCTGTTTTGTGCTTTTTGTTAATTTCGCAAAACTAAATCTGTGGATAACTCGTCATTTTAGTCGGGGATTTGGGGATAATTGACCTATTGACCCACATTTTTATATCGGTTATAAATATACCATAGGTGGATAAAAGTGGATAAGAGTGGGAAAAAATAAAGCGACCCCAATTTACGAATAACACTCTAAGCCAGCGACTCTAATTTACGAATGACACTCGAATTTACGAATTAGTAAATTAGCGTGCGATTAGTAATTAGTGTCGCTATTGGTAGATTAGCGTGCGATTAGTAATTAGTGTCGCTAAGCGAAGCGATGTTAATAGGTCAATACCAACATACGATTGATGTCAAAAAAAGATTGGCTCTGCCGATTAAATTCAGAGGGGAGTTGGGCAGTAAAATAATTATTACCAAAGGAGTTGAAAATTGTTTAGTAGTTTACACAGAAAAAGAGTGGGAAGTCGTTTCGCAGAAATTAGGAAATTTGCCCATCTCTCAAACCGAAGCCCGATCTTTTACTCGTCACTTATTAGCCAGCGCGACCGAAGTTTCACTTGATAAGTTGGGAAGAATTTTAATTCCAGATTATTTAAAACAGTATGCTAGTTTGAAAAAAGATGTGATTGTTTGCGGTTTATCAAATAGATTAGAAATTTGGGATGATGCAAAGTGGCAGAATTATAGTAAAAATGCCGAAAAGGGAGTTGAGGATATTGTTTCAAAATTAGGAAATTTAGGAATATAACATGATTGCCCACATACCTGTTCTTAAAAAAGAAGTTTTAGAATATCTTGATATAAAACCCAATGAAAATATTATTGATGGCACTATCGGAGAAGCGGGTCACAGTATTGAAATATTAGAAAAAAATGGGCCGAAAGGAAAAATATTAGGAATAGATCAAGATGCCCACCAAATAGAAAATAGTAAATTACGATTAACTGAATTTAAAGAAAGGGGTATTCTGGTCAACGATTCTTATGCAAACATAAAAGATATTATTGAAAAAACAGGATTTGGCAGGGCGGATGGAATATTGGTGGACCTTGGATATTCATCGTGGCACCTAGAAGAATCAGAAAGGGGATTTTCTTTTAACAAAAATGAGCCACTGGATATGAGGTATAACGAGCAGGGTGAAACGACGGCAGAAAAAATAATCAATGAATATGCAGAGATTGAGATTGCTAGAATATTAACAGAATACGGTGAAGAAAAATATTCAAAGAAAATTGCGCGCGCGATTGTAAGCCAAAGAAAGATAAAAAAAATAACAACTACCTTTGAATTAAAAAGTATTATCGAAAAAGCGATCCAAAGGCATTTTGATAAAATTCACCCCGCTACACGCAGTTTTCAGGCCATCAGGATTGCGGTGAATGGAGAGCTTGATAGTTTGCAAAAGTTTTTGCCACAGGCAATTGAGGTGTTAAAAGTGGGTGGAAAATTATTAGTGATATCGTTTCATTCACTAGAAGACAGAATCGTAAAGAATTTTTTTAATGATGCAGAAAAAAAGGGGCTGGTTAAAATAATAACAAAAAAACCGGTAACAGTATCAGAAGAAGAAATAATAAAAAATCCAAGATCGCGCTCAGCAAAATTAAGAGTAATAGTAAAATCATAAAACTTAAATCTTAAAACTTAAAGCCTGAAACTTAAAAACGTAACGACGCAAAAAGTTTCAAGTTTCAAGAATCAAGTTTCAAGAAACCATGAATACCATAGCTTTGCATCACAAATCTCTTTATAATAAAATAACGGCTATACGTTTGCCGGAAGTTAATTGGAAGCTTTTTTATTTTTTCGGTATGGTGCTTTTCTCACTAGTTTTGGTTTTTTACATATTTTCAGTTAATGAATTGACTCGCGGAGTGTATGTGATTAAAAATTATAACAAAGAAATAAATACTCTTTTGCACGAAAATAAAGTTTTAAGTAATAGCTTAACCAATAATAATTTTTTAACAAAAACTCAAGAGCGCGCGCACGCGTTAAGCTTTGAAAAAACTAAAGACATTAAATATGTCCAAATTCTTGAGAGCGCGGTGGTTTTAAGGTAATAATGCTTTAATACATTATGAAAGATACTTGGAGAAATAAAATAATTTTATCTCTATTTTTTTTGTTGGCGGCAACCATTGTGTGCCGCTTAATTTATCTTCAGGTTATTCAAGGCAAATTTTATAAATCTCAGGCTCTAGGACAGCAAGCAGGATTTAAAGAAATAAAGGGTGAGCGGGGTGAGGTTTTTTTTGGCAATAGCCGAGAATCTCATGGCAATATTGCTTCTTTGCAAATAAATAATCTAGCCATTAATGAAGACCGATGGCTTATTTCGGCTGTGCCACTTTTAATTAAAAATAAAATTGAGTTTGCGGATATTTTGAGTAAAGAACTTAAAAAGATTTTGGGTGCAGACCAAGAGACTACCAAAGAATTTATTTTATCAAAATTAGAAAAATCAAATTCGTATGTTATTTTAAAAAAGGATTTATCGGTTAATGATGTTTCGGTCTTAAGAGAATTAAAACTTGAAGGGTTGAGTCTTGAAGCCAGCCCCGGCCGATATTATCCCCAAGAAGAGTTAGCATCTAATATCATTGGATTTTTTGGTGGAGCCGATGCTGGTCAGTATGGCATCGAAGGCTATTATGATGAGATTTTAAGGGGAAAAGAGGGGATTAGCGAGCAAAAAAAAGGCTTTAATATTATTACAGCCACGGACTCATCTTCTTTAAATGGCGCTGATATTTATTTAACCATAGACCATAATATTCAGTTTCAAGCGGAGTCTTTGCTTCGCGAAGCTTATAAAAATATTAGTATAGAATCTGGGCAAATTATTGTGATGAAGCCAGATTCTGGCCGAATTTTGGCGATGGCGAATTTTCCTTCTTTTGATCCGAACGCCTATTTTCAAGAAAATGATTTAGAGATTTTTCAAAATGCCACCGTGCAAAAAATATTTGAGCCAGGTTCTATTTTTAAACCCTTTATTATGGGCATGGCTTTAAATGAAGGTAAAGTGACGCCCGACTCAACTTTTGTTGATACGGGAAATGTAAAAATTGGGCCCGATACTATTTATAATTTTAATCGTGAAAAGTATGGTGAGCGCGATATGTCGGGTATTTTAGAAAAATCTATTAATACCGGTGTAGTTTTTCTTTCAAAAATGTTGCCCCACGACACTTTTTTAGATTATTTAGATAAATTGGGATTTAACGATAAAACGGGAATTGATTTGCAGGGCGAGGTGAGTTCTCGCAATGAAATTTTGCGAAGCGGTTCTGACTTTGGTTTTGCCACAGCTTCTTTTGGGCAGGGAATTGAAATGACGCCTATCCAACTAGTATCGGCTTTCTCTATTTTTGCCAATGGTGGGAAAATGGTCAAGCCTTATGTGGTAGAAAAAATAGTACAAGGACAAACAGAAACTATAACCAAGCCTCATATCTCTAGAGAAATTATTTCGCCTTTGGTGGCTTCGCAGGTTTCAACTATGCTGACCAATGTGGTGGAGCGTGGGTTTGGCGATGGCGCCAAAATTAAAGGATATTATTTGGCAGGAAAAACAGGAACCGCTGAAGTGCCTCTTGAAAGTGGCAGGGGATATTATAAAGATAAAACCGTGCAAAGTTTTATCGGTTTTGGGCCTTCTTTAAAACCCGAGTTTTTAATTTTGGTGAAGTTAGATAATCCGAAAGTTTCAAGGTCCGCACTTTCGGCCGTGCCTATTTTTAAAAAATTGTCGCAGTTTATTATTAATTATTGGCAAATCCCACCAGATTACGAGGGGGGCTAGGCAATTTCCGCCAAAAGACATCGGGGACTCAAGGCGAATGTCTTTTGACGGAAAACGCCGTCGCTGATGATTTTTGCCAGCCACGCATAAATTTTTCTGGTAAGACGCGAGCGAGGCCGGCTTCGCCGGATCGCCCGTCTCCGAAAAAATTGCCTGCGGGCTATGTGGCTGAAATTGAATGTGTATTTAAGAAAAAATCGGCTGATGCCGATTTTTTTGTTGTGGGGCGTTTTCTCATGCGGGCTTTTTTCTTGTAATTTTCATAAAAATAAATTTGTGGAAATTGATACGATCGTATCAATTTCCACAAATTTTAAAAAATAAAAAAACCTCTTTGACAACTTGTCTTAGAGGTTTTGAGTTTTTGGGCTACTTTTTGATTTTTTCCGTTCTTTGAAAGCGGGGCCTAGGAGTATAGTCAAGTCGCATCAGGTAGGCATCTCCACTATCATAATGGATGTCGAGGGGCTTGTAGGGGTCATCCGATTTCTCCCAATAATTTCTCAATAAAGTAGCAGCGCGGTATTTATTGGCTACTAAAAAATCCCAACCTGGTTTGTTTTCTTCGTGAATTACTAGACTAATATGATCGCGCCTTTGGTTGACTCTATGTTCCAGCATGTCGTCCAGTAGTTGGGTGCCGAAACCTTGACGACGAAAGTCACTTCGCACGGCAAAATTGAGTATGTGTATGCAGTTTCTTTCTAGTCTAAAAGCCAAAAAACCAACAATTTTTTTTTCGTATTTGGCTATTCTTCCCAGATTACCAGGTTTGCTTAAGATAGAGACAAAATCATCTTTTTCCCAAGGAAATTCGAAACTTTCTTGTTCGATTTCCAAGACTTCTGGGAAATGACTTAAATATAAATCTCCAAATAAAAGATTAACTTTCTCTTTTTCCGTTGGTGGCATTTTTCTAGCTGACATGTACTACTCCTTTGAAATGGGGTTTTGACAAAGAACGGTTGGCGGCCCCACGGAGAATCGAACTCCGCTTTCTTGGATGAGAACCAAGTGTCCTAACCGATAGACGATGGGAGCCAGGCTACCTGCCTGCCGGCAGGCAGGGCCGATGGGACCATGGTTTTTGTATACCATAAAAGGTATAATAATTGAATG
>CAYHFP010000022.1:0-11795 GCA_964355995.1 uncultured Candidatus Saccharibacteria bacterium
GCGCGAGTCTTGAAAACTCGTGGGAGCAATCCCTAACAGGTTCGACCCCTGTATCCTCCGCCTTCGCTCGCCGAAGCGAGCTACGGCGGACGCAGTCCGCAAGTAGATCGCGAAGGAGAGAAAAATTAGAAATAAAATATTAATGAATTATTTTATTTGGTTAATCATCTCGGCGCTATTTTTTGCATTTGGTGAATTTTTATCTAAAAAATTTGCCCTAGATCCTAGTATAAAATATGTTATTTTTGTTTTACTAGCATATATAATAGGAACACTGGCATGGCTTCCAGCTATTTTGCAAAAAAATCAACTTTCAGTTGTTGGTACAATCTGGTCAGTGATGAGTTTGTTGGCAACAGTTTTGATAGGAGTTTTATTGTTTCAGGAAAGACTAAGTATTTTTGGTCTTGCGGGTGTTATCACAGCATTTATTTCAATTATTTTATTATCAATATAAAAATAGTTGGCTATTTTTTATATGCCGAAGTAAAATATATTTATGGAATTAAATAAATTAACTAAAGAAGAGGAGCGAATAATAGTCGGCAAAGGTACCGAAGCGCCTTTTGTGGGTGAATATGTAAATAATACTGCCAATGGAGTGTATGTTTGTCGGCGATGCAATGCGCCACTTTATAATTCTAAAGATAAATTTGAAAGCACTTGCGGTTGGCCGAGTTTTGATGACGAAATCACTGGTTCAGTTAAACGCACTCTTGATGACGATGGGATTCGCGCAGAAATTACTTGCAATAATTGCGGAGCGCATTTGGGGCATATTTTTGAAGGGGAAAATTTAACTAATAAAAATATTCGGCATTGCGTAAATTCAATTTCTTTAAAATTTATTGAGGGTAAATAATATGATTAAAAAAGCATATTTGGCGGGCGGGTGTTTTTGGGGGTTAGAAGATTTGATGCGTAGTCAAACTGGAGTTTTAAATATAACAGTCGGTTATACTGGAGGAGAAAATGAGAATCCAACATATGAAAATCATTCTGGCCATGCGGAAGCTTTAGAGATAGAATATAATTCAAAAGTGATTAGTTTTTGGAATCTTTTAGATTTCTTTTTTCAGATTCATAATCCAACCACTCTCAATCAACAGGGTAACGACAGGGGCACATCTTATAGAAGTGCTATATTTTATCAAAATGATGAGGAATTAGCTCAGGCCCAAGATTTTATAAAATTAGTAAATGATTCAAAAAGGTGGGGCGCGCCAGTGGTGACGACATTAGAAGAATTTAAAAAATTTTGGCCAGCCGAAGAATATCATCAAGATTATTTACAAAAAAATCCCGGTGGCTACACTTGTCATGTCATTTATTTTAATAGCTATTTGAATAAATAATGTTTTAAAAAATTTGTAAAAATAACCGAAATAAATTTTAAATGAGTTTTAAAATTCAAAGTTGCAACTTTGAATTGTCAAAACTTTTCGAGGTATTTTCAAACAAATTCTTAGGCAGAAATTTGATAGAATTTTTGGGCTTACTAAAGGTCCGCCCAAAAATTATTGCTAATTTATTTCAAGAATTTGTAAAAATAACCGAAATAAATTTTAAATGAGTTTTAAAATTCAAAGTTGGAATGTAAATGGAATTCGTGCGGTGCATAAAAAGGGGCTTTTTGTGCCTTTTATTGTCAAATATCAGCCAGATGTTTTGTGTTTACAGGAAACCAAAGCTTTTGACCATCAAAGTGAAATAGATTTACCCGATTATCAAGAATATTGGAATTCGGCCACGCGCCCGGGATATAGTGGAACGGCGATTTTCTGTAAGCAAAAACCACTTTCGGTTATTAATGGTTTGCCAGAAAAAATTGCCAAAAAATATGATTTGGCTGATGATTATGGCAATCCTAACGAAGAAGGGCGAGTGATTGCTATTGAACTGGCAGATTTTTATGTAGTTTCGGTTTATACTCCTAATTCCAAAGATGATTTGTCGCGCATTCCATTAAGACACCAAAAATGGGACCCGGCATTTTTGGCTTATATGCGTGAATTGGAAAAGAAAAAGCCGATAATTTTTTGTGGAGATTTAAATGTGGCACACACAGCTGACGATTTGGCCAATCCCAAACAAAATGTAAATAAAAAAGGATTTACCACAGAAGAGCGTGAGGGAATTGATAATATAATAAAAAAGGGTTTTATCGATACGTTTAGAATATTTACTCAAGGTAAGGGACATTATAGTTGGTGGAGTCATTTTGCTAATTCGCGCGAAAGAAATGTTGGCTGGCGCATTGATTATATTTTCGCCAGTAAAATATTGAAAGGAAAAATAAAATCAGCCAAAATTTTGCCGGAAGTTATGGGTAGCGACCACTGCCCGGTGGAAGTGGAGATTATCATATAAATATAAAAATTAAAAAATAAAAAACCTCAAATCACAAAATTCTTTCATAGCATTTCTTTTAAATTTTAAAAACGCAGACGTCCGACTTCTAAAAATTGTCTGACGTCGGACGTCTCGTGGCGTTTTAAAAATTTAGAAGAAAGGACTGAAATATTTTTAATGTGAATTTTGTGATTTGAGGTTTAAAATTATGAATACAATATTGCGAATACTAAATATATTTTTTGTGGGGCTTGGGATTATCTTTTTCATTGTAATTTTGGGAGGTTGTTATGTCTGGCTGGCTGACCCTTTTCATATCTTTTCTTGGGGGGTGTCGCCGGCTTCTTTGATGAAAATGATGACGGGTAAGGCTGATGTCAAAATTGATAATGTTGATAAAAATCCATTGCTGACCGAGCAACAAGAGGCCCAGCTGGAGGCGATAGGAATAAATCCGGCGACTTTGCCTTCGCAAATTACACCTGCGATGAAAATTTGTTTTGCTGAAAAATTAGGGCAAGAAAGGGCGGGGCAAATTATGGGAGGTTCTTCACCTACGCCGATGGATTTTTTCAAGGTTCAGTCTTGTTTTTCGGTAAAATAATTTATGAAACGATGTCCTTGGGCTGGCAACGACCCCTTGATGATTAAATATCATGATACAGATTGGGGCGTGCCGGTAAAAAATGACCGCAAACTTTTTGAATTTTTGGTTTTAGAATCGGCTCAGGCCGGTTTATCTTGGAAAACAATTTTACACAAACGCGTGGGGTATAAAAAACTATTTGCCAATTTTGATTACAAAAAAATTGCTAAATTTACCCAGCGCGATGTCGCGCGCCTTATGAAAGACTCTTCTATTATAAGAAATCGTCTCAAAATAGAGGCGACCATAAATAATGCCCAAAAATTTATGGAAATTCAAAAAGAATTCGGTAGGCCTGCCCTGAGCGGAGTCGAAGGGTTTTCTAAATATGCGTGGAGCTTTGTAAAAAATAAGCCAATTAATGGCCGGCGGAAAACGATGAAAGATATTCCCGCTGTTACTTCCGAAGCCGAAAATTTTGCCAAAGATTTAAAAAAGCGTGGCTTTAAATTTTTGGGTGCGACAACTATTTATGCCTATATGCAGGCGGTAGGAATGGTAAATGATCACACAATTAATTGCTTCAGATACAAAGAAATATAATCAAAAGGCGCCCCGCGAAGCGGGGCGCCTTTTGATTTGACTTTGGGCGTAAAATAATGATAAATTAATAACGAGTTTCGTTGTTCTTTCAACCAATTGGAGGCGATTTTTATGAATCCGCTAGAACTAAAAACACTGGGCGAATTGTTCGGCCGTGACCTTGCTGGATGGCAAATTATTCCTTGCTATTTTCTTGAATTAGACCAGCATTGCATGGGGACTTTCCCTGCTACTTTACAAAATGGAGAGATTATTTTTGTTTTGCAAAAACGTCTACTTGGAAGTGTTTGGGGAAAAATTGAAAGAAGAAGGGCTAAAGTAAGCCAGAGGTTAGTCTTGAATCATAATGAGAGTGGCGTGTGTTTTAATCTTCAATTTCAAATTGAGAAAGGGGATATGGAGCCACTTTTTGTTCTAACAGAAGAAGCTATTAACTCTTTATGTCTAACAGAGGGTTCGTTCCGTTGGGCACCAGGATTGACTGGTGGCGGATATGTTGTTGATCCAAGTTTCACTTAATTTGGAGGGGCAGACAAACATTTAAGCCTTAGTGATTTTTCTTCACTCAGGCTTTTTATTTGAATTTGATAAGAGTTGAAAAATTAGCTATAATGAACAATTATAATGTTTTTATTAAATTATTTATTTTATGTTCAAAATTAAATCACTTTTTTCTAAAAAATACCGAATTTATCAGATTATTGGCATTATTGTGCTAGTTATTTTAGTATATTTCTTTTTTATCAAAAAAGATGTCAAGCAAGAGCTTTTGACCGTTGTTCGCGGAGATTTTTTGCAACAGGTTTCGGTTTCAGGAAAAGTAGTGGCTAGTGAAAATTTAGATTTATCTTTTGAGCAGTCAGGAATTATTAGTAAAGTTTTTGCTAAAGTGGGTGACAATGTGCCAGCCGGTAAATTATTGGTCAGCCAAGACACGGCCCAGCTTTATACTCAACTAAGTGAAATGCAGGCAGGAATTGATTTACAAAAAGCTAAATTGAATCAATTTTTAGCCGGCGCTTCGACTGAAGATATAAAAACCAAACAGGATGCGCTAAATTCTGCCAAACAAGATTTGCAAGACACTTATTATGGCGCAATTTCTACTCTTAAAAGTGCTTATGATACGATTTATAACGCTTCAACCGTGGCGCTATTTATTCAAAATACTTATTTTAATTCAGTGGGCTTGGAAGATATTAAGGTTCAAAGTGCCAAAAAAGGCATTGATAATAATTTAGCCGATGCTAAAAAATATACTGATAATTTAGCGGATCAAAATTTGATTGATTTGGCAGTGGCTAATATTTTAGTGGATTTAAATAGTACTTATGGATATTTAAAAGTTATTCGTGATCAATGCGATGAGCCAGCATATTATTCTCAGGTTTCTACGACTAATAAAACCTTAGTTGATACTCAAAGAACGAATGTTAATTTATCTTCAACTAGTGTCTCGACACTAAAGCAAAACATTGCGACTGATAAAGCTGGTGTTTTGCAGGCCCAAAATGAATTGGACGCCTTAAAAGCGCCCTCAAGAATAACTGACATCGCGGTTTTTGAGGCACAAATCAGGCAAGCCGAAGCCAGCGCGCAAAATATTTTAACCCAAATTAGAAAACGCCAAATTATTTCTCCGATTAATGGAGTGGTGACACAAATTAATGCTAAAGTGGGCAGTATATTTTCTTTAGGACAAATTGCAACTTCGGTTATTAGTTCGGGAAATTTTGAAATTGAAAGTTATGTGCCAGAAATTTATATTTCTTTAATAAAAATTGGCAATACTGCCGATGTCACGCTCGATTCTTATGGAGCAGATAAAATCTTTAAAGCTCGGGTGGCTTCAATTGACCCTTCAGAAACATTAAAAGACGGGGTTTCAACTTACAAAATTATTTTAGTATTAGATAATTATAATGATGCTGTGAGAGATGGAATGACGGCGAATGTAATCATTACCACAGCGCAAAGGGCTAACACTATTTCGGTGCCTCAGGGAATTATTATTAGTAAAAGCGGTCAAAAATTTGTGAAAGTTATGGATGGGAAGAAAATAGTTGAAAGAGAAGTGGTGATTGGAGATTATTCTTCTTCTGGCCAAGTTGAAATCATTTCGGGGTTACAAGACGGCGACGTGGTTATCGTCAAATAGCTAAAAGCTAGTCGCTAGTAGCTAGTAGCTAGGTGCTAATATATGTTTCTATTAAATTTAAAAGTTGGATTTTTTTTAGCTCTTCGGCAACTTCGCCGAGCCAATAAATGGACTACCAGTCTGATTATTTTTGTGATGATTTTAACTTTTTTAAATTTAGTGGTGGTATCGGGAATTTTAGTGGGGTTAATTGAAGGATCAATTGCGGCTTTTCATGCTCAATATACCGGAGATGTGATTATTTCCAAACTAGATAATAAAAAATATATAGAAGGCAGTTCCAACATTATCAATATTTTAAAAAATATGAATGATGTTAAAGCATTTAGTCCAAGGTTTGGAGCCGGCGCGGTGGCTGAAGCAAATTATCAAACTAAAAAAGATACTGACAAAGCTAACACGGCTTCGGCTCAATTAATTGGAATAAATCCGTCAGCGGAAGATAATCTAACTGATTTGTCGAGTAAAATAATCGAGGGTGCATATCTGACCCCAAATGATTATGATAAGGTGATGTTGGGATATTTTTTACTTAGCCAATATATCACGATTGATAGTCCAGATTTTACGGCTTTAAAAAATGTGTATGTCGGCAGTAAAATTAGATTGAATATTAATGGGGTGGTCAGGGAAGTGGTGGTCAAAGGTATTTTAAAAAGCAAAGTTGATAATATTAGTCGCGGGATTTATATGATTGATTCGCAAGTGAAAGAATTAATTGGTCGCAGTGATAATAATGTTTCGGAAATTGCTATTAACTTAAAAAATGGAGTGGACCCGATAGAATTTAAACAAAAATTAGTGTTGGCCGGAATTAATAATTTAGGCAAAGTGCAGACCTATGCCGATGCTCAGCCTCAATTTTTAAAAGATATTGTTAGTACTTTTAGAACTTTGGGAAACTTTTTAAGTTCGATTGGTTTGGTGGTTTCTTCAATTACGATTTTTATTGTGATTTTTATTAATGCTTTGACTCGTCGGAAGTTTATTGGAATTTTAAAGGGGATTGGAATTAACGGTCAGGCGATTGAAATTTCTTATATTTTCCAATCTATTTTTTATGCTTTAATTGGTTCAATAGTCGGTCTTTTCTTGGTGTATTTTCTTTTAATACCATTATTTATCGCTCACCCGATTGATTTTCCTTTTTCTGACGGAATTTTGGTGGCGCCACTGGGTGAAACTTTGATTAGAATGGCACTCTTAATTATTTCCACGATTATTGCCGGATATGTGCCAAGTAGGATGATTGTTAGAAAAAATACGCTGGATAGCATTCTTGGAATAAATAACAACGAGGATTTATGATTTATGATTTAAGATTTATGAAAAGTGGCGCGCGCCTGCGGGCGCGCGGAAAATTTACAAGAAAAAAGCCCGCGACAATATTGCCGAAGGCCTGAATGGGCGAGCAGTTTAAGATTTTTCTGGAATTAGGGAGCTGGCTATAAATGCCATCGCAATCATTCCAAACATGAAACCAGCGATAGCATAGACTACTTTTCCTACCAAAATTATCTCATGAAAAGGTGTTAGTTCGTAGCCAAGAATCATTGCCAACATTATCGTGCCGACGAATGTCATAATAAAATTGAATGCACGATTGGTTACATTTACTGCCATAAGGCTTCCTTTCATAATGTATTTGGGGGAACTAATACAAATTTAGCACGATTTATTATATTTTGTCAATGTTTGAAAAATCGTAATTCTTAAATCATAAATCTTAAATCTTAAATCACATGCAATGATTGAAGTAAAAAATTTAATAAAATCTTTTAAAGATGGTGATACGGAAACAAAGGTGCTTAAAGGCATTGATTTTAAGGCCGAAAACGGCGAATTTATTGCCATTATGGGACGTTCTGGCGCTGGCAAGAGCACGCTACTTTATCAAATGAGTCTTTTGGACGAACCAACCAGTGGGCAGATTATTATTGACGGCCACAATTCCACGAGTATGTCAGCTGATCAAAAATCAAAGTTTCGTTTAGTAACTTGTGGTTATGTTTTTCAAGATTACGCACTTTTGCCAGAATTAACAGCCCTAGAAAATGTAGTTTTGCCTTTATTGATGTCTGGCTCTGCCAGATCTGGCGAAGCCAGACAGGACGATGAAGTTGCCTATCAAAAAGCTAAAGAATCTTTAGTAAAAGTTGGGCTAGGGCATCGATTTAATAATTTGCCTAGCCAATTATCTGGAGGTGAACAGCAACGAGTTTCGATTGCGCGCGCGATTGCCGACCAGCCGAAAATTCTTTTTGCTGATGAGCCCACCGCCAATTTAGATAATGAATCTTCGAGTATTGTGATGGAAATTTTTAATCAACTGCATCAAGAAGGTCAAACCATTATAATGGTGACGCATGAAGAGCTATATGCAAAAATGGCGGAAAAAATTGTCAAAATTGACGATGGAAAAATCATTTCAATTACTCTGAATAATTTACGAGGCCGGGTCTCGTAAATAGCTTTTTACAAGTTTGTATAAAGTAGTCAATTAAGTTACTATTAAAATATAATAATTAAAATAAAGTTAGCGAGTAGTTGGCAGTGAGTAGCTTGTAGATTTTAAAAAATCTATTGCCTACTCACTACCAACTACAAACTACCTACCTGTCGGTAGACAGGCAAACTAAATATATGGAAACTACTCATACTTTGGATTTTTCGGATAGGGTTTATAAGGTAGCTGTGATTTTTTCACTTGTTTTAGGAATTTCGGCCTTAGCTTGTGCGCTTTATCAATTTAAAGCTTTGCCTCAAAATACTTTGCGTGAAATTTCAGTTTCTTCAGAAGGCAGGGCTTATATCAAGCCCGATATTGCCACGGTAAGCTTTGGTGTGCATTCTGACGCGCCCAAAAGCCAAGATGCGGTTTCAAAAAATAATGAAAAAATGAACGCGGTTATTTCAGCTATAAAAGGTGCGGGCGTTTTGGATAAAGATATTAAAACTACACTTTATAATTTAAGCCCGGTTTATGGCAGTGAAGTGCGTCCAATGATGAGTGGTGGTGGATATCCAGTTTTTGAAAATAAAGTGATTGGCTATGCGCTTGACCAACAGGTAGAAGTAAAAATCCGCAATTTTGACAACATTAACACTATTTTAGATAACGCAACTTCGGCTGGTGCTACTAATGTGGGCAATTTGCAATTTTTAGTTGATAATCCAGAAAAAGTGCAGGCTGAAGCGCGCGATATAGCCATCCAAAAAGCAAAAGCAAAAATGAAAGAAATTGCTAAGTCTTCGGGAATTAAATTAGGAAAATTGGTGGGCGTGAGCGAGGGTTACAATAATTACCCAACGCCAATGTATGCACAGGGAATGGGTGGTGCAGTTATGAAGGACTCTGTGGCTCCACAAATTCAAACAGGCCAGCAGGAAGTGAATGTAACGGTGACGCTAACATACCAGGTTAGATAATTTTGAATGAAGAATTTTGAATTTCGAATCAAATTCGAATTGTCTAATTTTTTAAACACGTTTTAAAATTAAGTCATTAAAAATTCAATCAAAATTCAAAATTAGAAATTAAAAATTTGCGATATGTCTTGTATTTTTTGCAAAATTGTAAGCGGAGAAATTCCGACAGTAAAGGTATTTGAAGATGATGATACATTAGCTTTTTTGGATGTCAATCCGGACACAGAGGGGCATTGTTTGGTTATCCCTAAAAAGCATTTTGAAACTATATTTGATATTGATGGAGAAATATTAAAAAAAGTTATGGCGACTCTTAAAACTGTGGCTTTAAAAATTAAAGATTCACTAGGTGCTGAAGGAATGCATATTGCTAATAATAATGGCATTTTGGGCGGTCAGATAGTTTCTCATTTTCATATGCATATTATCCCAAGATACGAAAATGACGGTTTAATTATGTATGGACCCCGTCCAAAAAAAGATGAAAAAATTTCTTTGGAAGAACTTCAAAAAATCGCTGAAAAAATAGTCAAAAACACCTAAAATTAAAAAAAGTGCCCGCGGGCACTTTTTGGATTGATTTTTAGGGGTTTTGTGATATAATCACAATGTATGGATTCTCAAATAGAAGAGATTAAAAATAAGTTAAATGTTTTGGATGTAGTTTCAAGCTATATGAAACTCACTAAAACAGGAATTAACTATCGGGGAGTTTGTCCTTTTCATTCAGAAAGAAAGCCGTCTTTTTTTGTTTCGCCGGGTCGCCAGATGTGGCATTGTTTTGGTTGTGGCGCCGGGTCCAGTATTTTTGATTTTGTGATGAAAATTGAAGGCGTGGAATTTGGCGATGCCCTACGAATTTTGGCTAACAAGGCCGGTGTTGAATTAAAAAGAGAAAATGTCCAATTAAGAACTGAGCGTCAAAAACTTTATGATATTTGTGAGTTGGCTTGTAGTTTTTTCGAAAAACAATTAGAAGCTAGTGCTGTGGGCAAGGAAGCTGAAACCTATTTATTGAGCAGAGGTATTACTAAAGAAAGCATTAAAAAATGGCGTTTAGGATATTCGCCCGACACGTGGAATGGATTATCAGATTTTTTGGTAAGTAAAAATTTTGACCGAAAAGAAATTGTTAAAGCGGGTTTAGCCATTGAAAAAGAAGGAGGCAGGGGGGACTCTTATGACCGATTTCGCGGAAGAATTATGTTTCCAGTTTTTGGTTTAAATTCTGAAGTGTTGGGATTTGGCGGAAGAGTCTTTAAGCAAGGCTCTGATAAAGAAATTGCCAAATATATTAACACTCCACAAACATTACTGTATGATAAAAGCGGAATTTTATACGGATTAAATAACGCCAAGCTGGAAGTTCGAAAACAAAATCAGTGTGTTATTACGGAAGGTTATACTGATGTGATTATGTGTCATCAAGCTGGATTTGAAAATACGGTGGCGTCTTCGGGAACCGCTTTAACTGAAAAGCATTTAATTTTATTAAAACGATATTCAGAAAATTTAGTTTTGGCCTTTGATATGGATGTGGCGGGAGATTCGGCTACTAAGCGCGGAATTGGTATGGCTCAAGAGCAGGGTTTTAATATTAAAGTTATTGAAAGTTATGGGGCTGGCGCAAAAAAATCTGACCCAGCCGAAATTATTTTAAAAGATTCCAAGATTTGGGAAGAGGTAGTGGCTAAGGCACGAAGTATTA
This sequence comes from uncultured Candidatus Saccharibacteria bacterium, assembly GCA_964355995.1. GTDB lineage: Bacteria > Patescibacteriota > Minisyncoccia > Minisyncoccales > Staskawiczbacteraceae > VGLO01. The sequence goes on from CAYHFP010000022.1 coordinate 10,837, forward strand.
TGGATTTTTATTTTGATTCAGCTTTTTTAAAATTTGATAAGGCTTTACCCGAAGGTAAAAAAGAAATTGGGAAAATTATTTTGCCAATTATTAAAAAACTGCAAAATAAAATAGAGCAATCCTATTGGGTGCAAAAATTATCAGAAATGCTGGGCGTGAAAGAAGAAATTATTTTGGAAGAATTAGCGAAAGTGGCAGTAGAGCATTCTGTAAAACCAGTTGTCGAGACAAAACAGATTACTGCTGAAGATCCTAAAACCCGAAAGAAATTAATTGAAGAAAAGGTGATTTCGTTAATATTAAAAAACCCAGATTATATTAGCTTGATTAGTGAAGCGCAATTCGTACTTTTTTCGGAAAAGATTCAGCATTTTTTAAGAGAAATTAATAAAGTGGTGGCAGGGCGAGAACCACTAAAAGAGGGTGAGATTGCGAATGATTTGAAAATAATTTTTGATAGTGAAACGCTGGACGCAGAGCTGAAAAATTTTATGGCGGCTTTAACTTTGCGCGGTGAGGGTGAATTTGAAGAAGATGGCAAAGAGGAAATTGAGCTTTGCCTTTTACATTTAAAGAATATAGAATTAAAAAATAAATTAAATAAAGTTTCAGAAGATATTAAAAAAGCAGAAAACGAAAAAGATTCTCAAAAGGTCAACCAGTTAATTGAAGAATTTAATACATTAACTAAAGAGCTATAGACCCCTTATGAAGAAAAAAATAAAAAAAATTGCCAAGAAGCCTGCTTCCGCCAAAGGTGGAAAAAAGGTAAAGAAAATTATCAAGAACCTTTCGACACGGCTCAAGGCAGGAAAACCGGTAAAAAAAGTTTTTAAGAAAAAAGGTGCTAAGAAAAAGACAGGGAAAAAAGTGTTGCGAAAAAGGGTAGTGGTTAAGAAAGTCAAAATCAGTCAAGCGGAGGTGGACGCTTTTTTTAAAAAGGGAGAAGAGCGATGGTT
>CAYHFP010000023.1:0-11321 GCA_964355995.1 uncultured Candidatus Saccharibacteria bacterium
TTATCTTTCTTTTTTTAGCATTTTCTTTCAATTCTTGCAACCCCAAGCCCTTGGAAGCAAAAAAATGGGTGATGATACTTTGAATGGCAGTTTCATTTTTTAGCTCATCAAAATCCTTTATTTTGCCTTTTTTAATATATTCTTCAATCTTTTTGGCATTTTTTTCACCAATTCCCAGAGCTTTTATACCAGCTAATCCTTTTTCTTTATAAACCTCCGAAACGTCAGTTTTTAGCACGCCCAAAATCCCAATAGCTTTTTTGTAAGCAAAAATTTTGTAAGAAGTTTCTTTCTTGGCAGGCATCATTTCCAAAATTGAAATAGTTTGCGTAAAAATATCAACAATCTCTTGATTCATGACCTTATCTTAGCATTTTTTTTACAATAAAAAAGCCCGCACTTTGGTGAGTGCGGGTTTTGTCTGACTTAGCCAGACTTATTCTTCCGAGGGCTGATTAGTTTTTATCCAATCTTTGATACTTTGAATTTCTCCAAGTATCGTGAGCAGAATTTCCGGTAAGCGATCTGAAATGACTCGATTGGCGGGCATTGTTGAATCACAATTTTCGGCTATTGGAATTAGTTTTCTTCCAGCAACCATAACAACTACGCTTTGATCTGTACTTGGTTCTGGGTAAACTATCCTTACATTAAATATGGGGTTTCCTTCTCTTGAATCATCTACTGTCCCAATAACAATACCAAACCCTCTTCTTTGCCATTTTGTAGCGTTTGCGTCAGTTTTGAACATAACTAACGCATTTCTTTTAACACAGATGTTCATTTTCCGCTTCCTTAGGCTTGAGAGTTTAAGGTGCACGCTAAATTCTATTTTGAGAATATAACTAATACTGGTGGGTGTCAATAGTGAAATGGGGGCGATTTTCTGATAGTATTTAGCTATGAATAAACGACACCGGATTTTTATTGCTATTAATCTGCCTGCTGAAATCAGGAGGTTTTTGGGTGGCTTTGAAAAAAAATTCCCGGAATTATCTATGGCCCAAGGGGATGGAGAATTTTCGGATTTTGTGCCAGCGCCGCAGGCGCCGGTAAAATGGACAAAACCAGAAAATTTGTATATTACTTTTATTTTTTTGGGAGATATGACTGATATTGAATTAGGAGAAGTTTGCATGGCAGTAAAAAATATTTCAGAAAAATATCAGGCCTTTACTATGAATTTGCGGAAAATTGGTTATGGTCCTGCCGATAAAATTCCGCCAAGATATATTTGGGCGGGTGGGGAGGTGAATCAAGAAGCGATGGCGCTAAAAAAAGAATTAGAAGATGCTTTACTTCAGCTGGTGCATTTTGTGCCAGATAAAGGAGTGTTTAGTCCGCATATTACTTTGGCCAGAATTAATGGCTTTGCCTGGCGCGCCATAAATCCCGAAGAACGACCAGAAATTGCACAAGAAATTGATTTGGCGTTTACCGTTGAAAGTATTGAAGTGATGGAGAGCGAATTAAAAAAAGACGGACCACAATATACTATTATTGAATCGTATAGTTTGAAATAATTTTTTGACAATATTATAATAATCAAAAGTCATTCTCATATTCTGCAGAATATGAGAATGAGGAGAATATATACTATTTAAAAATAGAGTTTAGAATTTTATGAAAAATTCAAAAGATTTGGAAAAACATTTTAAGGGATTGGCAAATCATCGACGTTTAGATATTTTATTTTTAGTTCATAAAAATCCCGGTATTACGGTGGATGGGATATCTGAACAATTGGATTGTAATTTTAAAACGATATCAGAGCATACGCGTAAACTAGTTCAAGCTGGCTTGGTGGATAAAAAATATCACGGAAAAGCGGTTGCACACGTGCTGTCGCCATACGGTCATAAGTTTTTTAATTTCATAAAGTCATTCTGATATTCTGCAGAATATCAGAATGACTTTGGGTGGCGCGAGTGAGATAGTGTGAAATTAAATATTTAAAACAATATGAAAATACATTTTATTGGAATTGGGGGGATTGGCGTTTCGGCGCTGGCGCAATTTTACTTGGCTCAGGGGCATCAAATAAGTGGCTCGGATTTGGCTGGTTCAGAAATTACCGAGGCTTTGGCGCGCGCCGGAATGAGTATTAACATTGGTCAAAATGCTAAAAACATTAAAGCGAACATTGATAGGGTGGTTTATAGCCCTGCGGTCAAGTCAGACAATCCAGAATTTGCCGAGGCTAAAAAGCTAGGCATCGAGCTAAAGTCTTACCCAGAGGCTCTTGGCGAGCTCACGCGTCAGTATAAGACCATTGCAGTTTCGGGAAGCCATGGCAAGAGCACCACAACAGCTATGACAGCTTTGGTTTTAATAAAGGCGGGGATTGATCCAACGGTCATCGTGGGCACCAAATTAAAAGAATTTTCCGCACTAGACGGATCCGCCTCTGGAGGAGGGACTAATTTTAGAGCAGGCAAGTCAAATTATTTAGTCATTGAGGCCTGTGAATATGATGGCTCATTTTTAAATTATCAACCACAAATTGCGGTGATTACCAATATCGATAAAGAGCATTTAGATTATTTCAAAACCTTTAAAAATGTTATTTTAGAATTTAAAAAATTTATTGCCAAATTGCCGGCTGGGGGATTTTTGGTGGCCAATAAAGATGATAAAAATTTGGTGAAAATTTCCCGTGGGAAATTCAAAACTTCTTATTATGCGACAAATCAAAAAGAATCAGCCAAATTAAAAAAGATATTAAAAGTTCCTGGAGACCACAATATTTCTAATGCGCTGGCGGTTTTACAAGTGGCACGAATTTTGGGAATCAAAGATAGTGTAACTTTTAAAGCCTTAGCGGAATTCAAGGGAAGTTGGCGCCGGTTTGAAATCATCAAAGAAAAGCCTTTTGCCCTGATTAGTGATTATGGGCATCATCCAACAGAGGTAATGGCAACGTTAAAAGCGGTGCGTGAAAAATATGGTAAAAAGAAAATTTGGTGCATATTTCAACCGCACCAGCATCAGCGAACTTTTTATTTATTCAAAGATTTTGTAAAATTATTTCGACAGGTTAAAATAGATAATATTATTATCACCGATATTTATGATGTGGCCGGCCGTGAAGAAAAAAATATTAATATGAAAGTGGATTCGAAAATGTTGGTAAAAAAGATTGCCAGAAAAAATGTGCAGTATTTACCGATGGCCGAGGCGGAAAAATTGGTGAAAGAAAATATTAAAAATGGGGAAGTGTTAATCGTGATGGGCGCGGGAGATGTGTATAAGTTAGTAGATAAATTTTAAAAAAATAGTTACAATATCAGAATATGGAAAAAAATAACGAAGAAAAAATAAAACAACTTTTATCTAGGGGAGTCAGTGAAATTATTGTTAAAGATAATTTAGAAAAAAGACTGCTTTCAGATGAAAAAATAAGATTATATCTTGGGGTTGATCCTACAGGAACGGCTTTGCATTTGGGGCACGCGGTTTTATTGCGTAAATTGCAAGAATTTTTAGAATTGGGGCATGAGGTTATTCTATTAATCGGAGATTTTACCGCAAAAATTGGTGACCCAACGGGAAAAGATACCACAAGGGTTCCATTAACTGATGTACAAATTAAAGCTAATTTTAAGGATTATAAAAAACAAGCTTCCAAGATTTTAGATTTTTCAGGGGTTAAAATAAGACATAATTCTAGGTGGCTTTCTAAGTTGCGTTTTGCCGATATTTTGGAATTATCTGGTCATTTTACGGTTCAGCAAATGCTTCATCGCGAAATGTTTGATAGGCGAATAAAAGAAAATGCGCCTATTAGCGTAACAGAATTTATGTATCCCTTAATGCAGGGATATGATTCGGTGGCGATGGATGTTGATTTGGAAATTGGAGGCAACGACCAAATGTTTAATATGCTTTGTGGCAGAACTCTGCAAAAAGCTTATCGCAATAAAGATAAAGATATTTTAACCACGAAATTATTATTGGGAACCGATGGTAGAAAAATGAGCAAAACTTATAACAATGCCATTTATTTAAATGATGCGTCCAGCGAAATGTTTGGCAAAATAATGTCTATTCGCGATGAGTTGATTGTTGATTATTTTGATCTTTGCACTGATGTTCCTTATGTAGAAATTGAAAATATCAAAGCTATTTCCAATCCGCGCGACCAAAAAGTGCTTTTGGCTAAAGAAATTGTCAAAATGTATCACGGAGAAAAAGAGGCAAAAAACGCAGAAAATGAATTTAATAATATGTTTCGTGATGGGCAAATTCCAGCCGATATAAAAATATTTGAAACTTCAAAAGAAAATTATCCAGTTTTGGATTTGTTATTTGATAGCGGATTGGCTGAGTCAAAAAATGATGCCAAGCGTGTCATTGAGGGCGGAGGAGTAACGATAAAAATTAAAGATCAAATATCAAAAATTAAAGATTGGCGTGCAGAAATAAAAATAGAAAACGAAATGGTGGTTCAGTTTGGGAAGAGAAAATTCGTAAAAATTAAATTGAAATAATAATTAGCGAAATAGTTGCGAATCGTATTCGTATCATTCGAGTGTCATTCGTAAATTAGTATCGCATAGATTTATGATAAGATTTCTAATTGCTGATGCTTCAAAACATATTGGAGAAAAAATAACCATTGCCGGATGGGTGAGTGTGCGTCGCGCCCACGGGAAAATTGTGTTTATTGATTTGCGAGATAAAAGCGGGGTGATGCAGTGCGTTTTTGTGCCTTCGGCCAAAGAAGCTTATGATGCCTCACAAGAAGTGCGGAGTGAATGGGTGGTAGCTTTAACTGGGCAAATTGTAAAGCGTCCGGAAAAAATGGTCAACGCAGAAATTGAAACGGGAGGCGTGGAGCTTTCGGTTGAGGCATTGGAAGTAATTTCAAAAGCGGAAACTTTGCCGTTTGATGTGACTGGTGATGGGATGGAAATAAATGAAGAAGTACGAATGAAATATCGTTATTTAGATTTGCGACGTCCAAGATTACAGCATAATCTTATTATGCGACACAAAGTTTCGCAATTTGTGAGAAATTTTTTGACGGGGGAGGGTTTTACTGAAATAGAGACACCAACACTTGTTAAGTCTACGCCAGAAGGAGCACGCGACTTTGTGGTGCCCTCAAGATTGCATCCAGGAAAATTTTATGGATTGCCACAATCGCCTCAGCAATTTAAACAACTATTAATGGTGGCGGGATTGGAAAAGTATTTTCAGATTGCCCGATGTTTGCGCGACGAAGATCCACGAGGGGACCGGCAAACCGAACATACTCAAATTGATATTGAGATGAGTTTTATTCAGCGCGAAGATTTTATAGAACTTTACGAAAGACTCTTAATTACTTTGGTGCAAACCTTATTTCCAGAAAAAAAGATTCAAGAAATTCCTTTTCCAAGATTGAGCTATAAAGAGTCAATGGAAAAATATGGAAATGACAAACCAGACCTAAGAAAAGATAAAAATGATAAAAATTTACTGGCATTTTGCTGGGTAGTTGATTTTCCATTTTTTGAAAAAAATGATGAAGGTGGTTGGACATTTACTCATAATCCATTTTCAGCGCCGACTAAAGAATCAATGGCAGATTTTATGGCGCAAAAAAATATTGCTAATATTTTAACCACCCAATACGACGTTGCCTTAAATGGAAGTGAAATTGGCGGAGGGTCTATTAGAAATAATACGCCAGAATCTATTGAAAAAGTGTTTGAAATTATGGGCTACGAAAAAGCCGAAATTTATGAAAAATTTGGACATATGATTGAGGCTTATAAATACGGCGCGCCTTCACACGGTGGAATTGGCTCGGGAATTGATAGAATTTTAGCTATTTTACTTAACGAACCCAATATTCGTGAAGTGATTGCCTTTCCTAAAACGGGTGATGGCCGAGATTTGATGATGGATGCACCAAGTGAAATTTATCCAAAGCAATTAAAAGAACTTCACATTGCCGTGACAGATAAAGAAAAAGACCCTTCTTCGCGTAAAGCTATGGAAGGGCAAGAAAAAAAGGCAAAGCCAACTTTAAAGAAAAAGTCCCCATCACAACCAGTCTCGCTAAAGCGAGATGGTGTGAGGGCAAGTAAAAAATAATATTTGAATGATTTTTCCCAATCAAAATAAAAAAGTAAACAAAAAAAGACTAGCGAAGGGGTTTTTGTTGTCGCTCTCTTTTCTTTTTTATTTTGGAATTGCACTTTTTGATGTTTCGTGGGTTTTGACAAATTCTCAAGATATTTTTTATCAAAATGCGGTGGCCAGCGTTTTAGATGGCGGTAAAAATCTTAGAGCGGGAGAAGCTATGAGTGATACGATTATTGAGACTCCGGTTTCTGAAGAAATGCTAGAAATTAACGCCGAGGCTGGAGTGTCGGTGTTAATTACTCCAGATGAGGAAAAGGTGCTTTTTGCTAAAAATAAAAATAAAAAATTGCCGATAGCCAGTCTTACAAAATTAATGACGGCCTTGGTGGTTTTGGAAAAATATAATTTAGATGACACTGTTTTAATAAGTGAGTCGGCGCTCCTGCAAGAAGGTGTGCAAGGAGTTTTGAAAAAAGATGAAGTGTTGTCGGTTAAAAATTTACTTTATATTACCTTAATAGAATCTAGTAACCGCTCAGCTTTTGCTTTGTCTGAGATTATGGGCAACGATGTATTTATTAAAACAATGAATGAAACGGGGCAGAGAATTGGTCTTTTAAATACTCGCTTTGAAGATGTTACTGGTTTGGGCGAAGGTTCTTACTCAACGACTCGGGATTTGGTTATTCTTACCAGATATTTATTTGAGCATTATCCCTTATTTGGAGAAATCGCGGGCCTTCAATCTTTTGACCTTTATTCGCCAAATGGTAAATTGCATCATACTTTAGCTACGACGAATAAATTATTAGGAAAAACGGAAGGCATCATTGCTGGAAAAACGGGTTTTACGAGTTTTTCAAAAGGATGCGTTATGGTAATCCAAAAAGGCGCGGACGAAAAACATTATATGATACACATTTTACTGGGCGCCGAAGACAGATTTTTAGAAATGGAAAAAATAATTAATTGGGTCAACAGATAATGAATAATATAACTTTCAGTGTCATTAAAATTTTAGGAATTTCAGCTATCGCTTCAGCAGTAGCGGTTTTGTGGTCTCCGTTTTTGATTAATTTTTTATATAATCATAAACTTTGGAAAAAATCGGCTAGAGCTAAAGCCATTAGTGGGGAAGATGCGGTGGTTTTTAATAGTCTTCATAAAGTTAGAGAAACCAGTGTGCCACGCATGGGTGGTATTTTAATTTGGGTTACCACGGTATTGGTGACTTTGATTTTTTATTTTCTTTCGTTGGGATTTCCCGATACAATATTTTCTCAGTTTAATTTTTTATCACGAAGTCAGACGTGGCTTCCTTTGTTTACTCTTATTGTAGCTTCCTTCGTAGGTCTTTTAGATGATATTTTAGTGGTTTCTTCTTTGGGTAGCTATATTGGCGGGGGTTTGTCTTTTAAAAAGCGACTTTTAGTGATTGCTTTAATGGGCTTGGTAGGAGGTATTTGGTTTTATCATAATTTGGACTGGGACGTGATTAGTATTCCCTTACTGGGGCATTTTGCTATTGGAATTTGGTATGTTCCGTTATTTGTGATTGTGATGATTGCTTGCTGGTCTGGAGGAATTATTGATGGCTTGGATGGTTTGTCTGGCGGAGCTTTTGCATCAATTTTTGGCGCTTTTTCTATTATTAGTTTTGCCCAAGGAAAAGTAGATTTGGCCACTTTTTGCGCGGTTATCACGGGTACCTTATTTGCCTTTTTGTGGTTTAACATTCCACCAGCCAGATTTTATATGTCAGAAGTGGGAACGGTTGGTCTTACCACCACTTTATCTGTTGTCGCATTTTTAACTGATTCAGTATTTGTTTTGCCCATTATCGCTGGACTTTTGGTTTTAGAAGTCGGCTCGGTTATTGTGCAACTTTTATCAAAAAAATTCAGGAAGAAAAAAATATTTCTCTCTACACCCATTCATCACCACTTTGAAGCTATCGGTTGGCCAGCGCATAAAGTTACTATGCGGTTTTGGATTATTGGTATTATTTTAGCCATCATTGGGGTTGTTATAAAATTATTGGGGTAATTCAAATTGATTATTCTTTGTTTTGGGGTAAAATGAAGAATAAATTAAAAATAAATTGAATAACCAAGCACTCACCATATCGCCGTGACTTACGAAATGGACATTAAAAAACTTTCTTGTCTTTTCCCCAATTTCTGGCTATAAATCTGCTATAATTTTTTTCCGTAGCCTTTGGCTACGATAAAAAATTCTAATCAGATTTCTATCACAGAAATTGGGAAAAATCCTAAGAAACCATTTCGTAAGTCACGTCGTGTTGAGTACTCGGTGAAAATTAATTTCATAAATTTTCATGGCAAAAAGATATAAAAAAGAAAAATATAGCAGTGAGCCAATAACAGAAGCAGTTGTGCCAACTGGAGATGAATCTAAAATGGAATTAGTGGATAGTTCTGCCGTAAATGTGGCAATAGAAAACGAGGGATTGGTTCCGGCTGAAATTGAAAAATTAAAAGAAGCCGTTGTAAAAAAATACGGGAAAAAGGCTGGAGGCCTTGCATGGAAAGGCACAAAAAAAGTGGGCGGAGCTGTTTATGGAGCAGGAAGCATAGTCGGAATGGGTGGCACTGGAGTAGTGGTCGGTGGAGTTGGCGGTATTTGGAAGGCCAGTAAAGGAATTTTAAAAACCGTAAAAGATACAATATTTAGTGGGGGAGGAGATTTTCTGAATTTAGTAATTCCCAAAGAGCTAAAAGAAGGCTTGACGCGTGGTTTTAAAGCTACGCGCGAAATATTTAAGGAAGAAGATAAAAAAGAGAAAAAATAGAATATGAATATTATCAAAAAAATAATTTATTTTTTGTTAGTGGTGGCGATTTTTTTTGGTGTTTTCGTCGGAGGTTTTTATGTTGGGAAAAATCAGGTTGTCTGTAGGGCCGTTAAGCCAGAAACTATTGATTTTTCTTTATTCTGGGATGCCCATGATAAACTTTTGGGTAAATTTATGAATCCAGAAAAAATAACCGAACAAAAAGTTCTTTATGGGGCGATTTTAGGAATGACAAAAAGTTTGGGCGACCCTTATACTGATTTCTTTGACCCCGAACACGCTAAAACTTTTCAACAAAATTTGCAAGGGTCTTTTGGTGGCATTGGTATTGAAATTGCTATAAAAAAAGATCAATTAACGGTTGTGGCGCCATTAAAAGGAACTCCAGGAGAGAGAGCTGGGATTAAATCGGGGGATTTGATTGTTGCCATTGATGGCAAAAATACCACTGATATGTCTACCGAAGAGGCGGTTACTTTAATTCGTGGCAAAAAGGGTACGGAGGTTACTTTAACTATATTTCACGACGGTTGGAATAAAACCAAAGACATAAAAATAGTTCGAGATACTATTAAAGTTGATTCAGTAACTTGGGAATTAAAGGACGAAAAAATTGCTTATATAAAAATTAACCAATTTGACCAAAATTTATCAGCAGATTTTAAAAGAATTGCTTTTGAAATATTAAAAACTCCCGTTAATAAAATTGTCTTGGATTTACGAAATAATCCCGGAGGATATCTTGAGGTTTCTCAAGACATTGCTGGTTGGTTTTTGGAGAGCGGGCAAATTGTTACTATTGAGGATTTTGGAAAAGGCAAAGTTCAGCAACTCTATAAGGCTAATGGAAATAGTAGTTTTAAAAATTATCCGATAGTTATTTTAATCAATGGCGGTTCGGCCTCAGCTTCGGAAATTTTGGCGGGTGCATTGCGCGACAATAGGAGTGTGCAATTAATTGGAGAAAAATCTTTTGGCAAAGGGTCGGTTCAAGAGATGGTTACCTTGCAAGACGGAATTTCTTTTTTAAAGGTTACTATTGCTAAGTGGCTAACACCAAAAGGAAATTCTATATCGGAAGTTGGTTTAGCTCCCGATGTAAAAGTTGAAATTAGTGATACTGACTTTACTAATAAAAAAGACCCGCAATTAGACAAGGCCCTTGAAATTATTCGTGATTTGAAATAAAATACAACATTGTACTATATAAAGAAATAAAAAACTAAAAAAACAATCATGAAAGTCATTTTATTGCAAGACGTTGAAAATGTTGGTAAAAAATATGAAGTCAAAGAAGTAAAGCCTGGCTTTGCTCGAAATTTTTTGATTCCTCAGGATTTTGCTAAATTAGCTAATAAGCAAAGTTTGGCGTGGCTTTCAGAACAAAAAGGAGTTATTGAACATGAAGCTGAAGAAAATCTTAAAATCGCTCAGGAACTAGCTTCTAAAATTGATGACCTCGAGGTTGCCATTGTTGTTAAAGTGGGGGATGAAGGTCAACTTTTTGAATCTATTAACTCTGTAAAAATATCTGAAAAACTAAAAGAAATGGGATTTGAGGTTAAAAAATCTCAGATAAAATTAGAAGAAGCTATAAAAGAAGTTGGAGAGTTTCCGGTTAAAATTAGCTTGGACCATAATTTAGAAGCAGAAATTAAAGTTATCGTTACAAAAGAGGAAGTATAAAAGGCGATCCCAATTTACGAATGACACCCGAATTTACGAATACGGGCCAGCGCTCGCAAGCGCTGGCCATTAGTAAATTAGCGTGCGATTAGTAATTAGTGTCGCTACAGGAAATGGCGAAGTATATTTTCGTAGCCGGTGGAGTGATGTCGGGAATCGGCAAAGGAGTGGCTACAGCATCCATCGGAAGAATCCTTAAAAGCAAAGGATTTTCGGTAACCGCAATTAAAATTGATCCCTATATCAATGTTGATGCCGGCACTATGAATCCGGTTGAGCACGGAGAAGTATTTGTGACCGAAGATGGTTTGGAATGCGACCAAGACCTTGGAAACTACGAAAGATTTTTAGATGAAAATATTTTTACCGATAATTACATGACCACAGGTCGTGTGTATCAATCGGTCATAGCCAGAGAAAGAAATTTGGAATATAACGGCCGATGCGTTGAAGTGGTGCCAGACATTCCTAATGAAGTTATTGCAACGATAAAAAGGGCGGGTAAAAAAGTTAAAGCAGAATTTGTTCTCATAGAAATTGGAGGCACGGTTGGAGAATATCAAAATATGCTTTTTTTGGAGGCGGCGCGAATGCTGAAGATTTCACATCCCAAAGATGTGTTTTTTATTTTGGTAAGTTATATGCCAATCCCAGAAATGATTGGCGAAATGAAAACCAAGCCAACGCAATACGCCGTGCGAACATTAAATTCTGCTGGTATCCAGCCGGATATGATTTTGGCGAG
>CAYHFP010000024.1:0-11267 GCA_964355995.1 uncultured Candidatus Saccharibacteria bacterium
AGTAAAGTCCCAATCCCGCCGAAATGATATGAAAGAGAAGTCTTTTCATTGAGTTTATACTAGCATATTCTGGCCAAAGATTCAATATGCGGTCAAGAAAAAAGACCCGGACTCTCATAAGAGTAGGCGGGTCCGCGATTTAAATTCGTTGGGCAGTTTGCCACCAGAGAGAGTGGCGAGAAGTCGCCCCACGAAAAAACCACTTTGTGATCAGGTTATTACCTGATGCATTTAATTGTAATTTATAAAACAATTATTGTCAATAGTTTGTTTATTGCAAAAAAATAGGGCGGTCGACAAGCTGAGCTCGCGGACCGCCCTTTGCCACCATTGCCAGAGCAAAATCCATTACTGTGGGTTTGTGGCCTTTACCTCACTCTTCAACCCTTCTTCTACCCTTCCACTTTTTCCAGAAACAAGTCCAGAACAAGTTTCCAGAAAATACAGTTTGCGTCGTAGGTCGTCTTTTGGGGAGTGTCTCTCCGAGTTAGTAACTGCCCGGGTAATAGAGATTCCCACAATCATTTGCTCGACTCTCGGCAACTGCGGTCAAAATAGTGGAAATTTCGACCATATATTTAGTTTATCACTTTTCGGCTCTAATGTCAATAGTTATTTAAGTAAAGCCTTTTGGCGGAGTTTTTTGTGATAGGTGATAGCAAAACGATGGGCTTCGTCGTCGAGCGCCACAATTAAGTTGTAAACTTCTTGAGGAAGGTCTTTGAGTGGGATTTTAGGTAAACCTTCTATTAATAGTTCCCGTTTGCCTTTGGCAATAGAGATTATTCTGATATCCTTTGGCGCTCGTGTGTTTTTAGAAGCTTCTAGAAACACACGAGTGTTGTTTTTGGCTTTGATTGCCACGTTGAGCTGGGCGATTCCGCCGTCGATTAACATTATTTGGGGGTATGGCCAATCGGCGCGAGCCAGTCTTCTGGTAATTACTTGTTTTAACATGGCGATATCATTAGGTTCATCACTAATCAGATCATAGTTTCGTTTTTTATTCGTAAATTCGGATGTCATTCGTAAATTAGTATCGCTGGAATCCGTAACGCGGATTCTAAATTTTTTGTATTGGGGTTTATCAGGATTGCCATCAGTAAAAACCACCATTGAGCCCGTGGCAAATTTTCCTTGAATGTTAGAAATATCATAACATTCTATTTTAGAAATCGGGTTTTTTAGGTTTAATATTTCTTGTAACAGGGTTTGAGTTTTATCCCATGTATTACTTTCAATTCTTTTTTGTTCAATAACTTTGGTGTGCATTATTATATTTTCTAGTGCCTGCAATTTATCACGCACCTTGCCAGCATTCTCAAATTCTTGAGAATTTGAGAATAGTTTCATCTCTTTTTTCAGAGAATTCAAAACCATTCTGCTTTTTCCTTGCAAAATCAAGGTTAATTTTTTAATATTTTTTTTATAATCTACTAAATCTGGATTAGGGCCGGGGCACAAATCTAAATGACACCAAGTGCATTTTTGTTTGGGATGAGTTGAGGTTGTGTAGTAAGGAAAGGCTTTGCGTAAAAATTTTAAAGTTTTTTTCAGGGCGTTGCCGTCTATAAATGGACCAATAGATTTAGATTTATGATTTATGAGATATGATTTATGAATTTGGTGGGTGATATAAACATATGGGATTTTTTGGGAGTTTTGGGCAATAGCCACAAAAAAATAATTTTTGCCATCTTTCCAAACCACATTATATTTTGGTAGGTATTTTTTAATTAAATTGGCTTCTAAAACGAGTGCCTCAATTTCGGAATCAGTATTAATAAACCCAATTTTAGTAATTTTTTGGATAAATAAATTATCTTTGTAAGTTGGCTGTGAAAAATGGTTTTTGACTCGTGATTTTATATCTATGGCTTTGCCGATGTAAATTATGTGTGATTTGTTTGACCCCACTTCGCCAAGGCTTCGCGGGGCAAGAAACAAATAAACCCCCGCCGTTTTCGGCAGAGTATTAACTTCGCTTTTTGATATAATAGGGAATTTGTCCATACCAATGTTATATAGTAAATAGGCGCAATTTTCAAGGGAAAATCGTTGACATAAGTGTGATTTTATTATAATATTTTTTTAGTCAGCTCTTTGATTTTTCTCACACTTTTTGGGGGATGTTAAGATGATTGTGCCCTTTATGCTAGCATCGGCCGTTGCTTTTGGATCTTCTATGCTTCTTTCCCTTTCTGGCAAGAAAGAAGAAAAAAAAGAAAATGGCGCCGGCTGGCTTTTTGTATCAGGAGTTTCGATAATAGTTTTTTTCCAACTTTTTTTTCTTTGTTATAACATTTCGGCGGTTGGCGCGCCATTTTGGCTGTCATCCCAAAAGACTTACGTGGTTTTGAGCCAGACGCCCGTTGAAGGCGGTATCATCGTAAACCTTAGAGACGAGCCATCGAGAGAATACTATTCTGTTTTAGTGAAGCAAAAATTGCCCGAAGGAACAGACTTTGTAAGGCTTGATGACTTTACTAGACTCAAACCGGTAAAACCGTATTCCGCCCCTATCGAGAAGTCGGTTGAGACCGAAAAAGTTCCCGAAAAACCTGAGGAGTAATCCTTGGGTAAAGGAAAAGAGTCAGGCCTTGGCGCACTCACGCCAAGGCTTTTTTATTGCATTCTTTTCATCGTCATTGCGAGGCGCCCGCAGGCGACGTGGCAATCTAGATTGCTTCGCTTTGCTCGCAATGACGAGACCCGTTAAAATAGCGCCTTGAAATTTTTGTAAAAAAGTTGTACAATAACCTACATTTTAAAAATATGGATAATTTTATTAGAATACGTGGTGCACGCGTTCACAATTTAAAGAATATCGACTTAGATATCCCCAAGAATAAACTGGTGGTTTTTACCGGTTTGTCGGGGTCGGGGAAATCTTCTTTGGCTTTTGATACCCTTTACGCCGAAGGTCAACGCCGATATGTGGAAAGTTTGTCGGCTTATGCTCGGCAGTTTTTGGGCGTGATGGACAAACCCGATGTGGATAAAATAGAAGGCATCAGTCCGGCAATTTCTATTGATCAAAAAAAATCATCGCATAATCCAAGATCCACCGTGGGCACGATTACTGAAATTTATGACTATTTACGGCTTTTATATGCCCGAATTGGAAAACCCCATTGCCCAAATTGTAAAAAACCTATTTCAAAGCAAACGGTAGATCAAATTGTGGAGCAGGTTCTAAGGCTTCCTCAAAAAACAGAAGCTATGATTTTGGGGCCCGTTATCCGCGGTAAAAAAGGAGAGCATACCGCTGTTTTGCAAGAAATTCAAAATGGCGGATTTATTAGAGCCAGAATTGACGGCGATATTTATTTAATAGAAGAAGCACTTTTTAAACAACTGGATAAAAACAAAAAACATACCATTGAAGCCGTGGTTGATAGATTAGTTTTAGACAAAGATTTGGACAGGTCACGATTGGTTGATTCTTTGGAAATTGCTCTACGACTTGGAAAGGGCATTGTTATTATAAGTCATAAAATAAAAAATAAAGAAGAAGACTTGGTCTTCAGCGAGCACTTTGCCTGCGAAGATTGTGGCATTTCTTTGCCCGAGCTTGAACCTCGCACGTTTTCTTTTAATAATCCCTACGGCGCCTGCGTTGAATGTACAGGACTTGGCGAGAAACTGGAAGTTGAACCAAACTTGGTGATGCCGAACAAAAATTTAACCATTGCCGAAGGTGCAATTTTTCCATGGAGCAAAGCTTCACATAAAGTGGGACGACAAGGATATTATTTTTCAAAATTACAGGAATTGGCACAACAATATAAGTTTTCTTTGGATACGCCAGTAAAAAATTTGGCGCCAAAGGTTATTGATATTATTTTGCGGGGAGACGGAACAGAAAATTTTGAGGGCGTGGTTTCTAATTTAGAGCGCAGATTTCACGAAACCGATTCTGAATGGACACGTGCGGAAATTGAGCAATATATGGTGATTAAGCAGTGTGAAAAATGCTTGGGTAAACGATTAAAACCCGAAGTGCTGGCGGTAACGGTGCAAGAAAAATCCATCGACCAAATAGTTTCGATGCCCGTTGAAAAATTAAAAGAATTTTTCTCTGGCTTGTCAGCGAAATTAACTGCCAGCGAATTAAAAATCAGCGCGCCAATTACCAAAGAAATTATTGATCGGCTTCAATTTTTAATGGATGTGGGATTAAATTATTTAAACTTAGATAGAAAAGCTGGCACCCTTTCTGGTGGAGAAGAACAAAGAATTCGTTTGGCGACTCAAATCGGGTCAAAACTTTCCGGCGTTTTATATATTTTAGACGAACCATCTATTGGGCTTCACGCCCGCGATCAACACCGATTAATCGATACGCTTTTGCAATTACGCGATTTAGGAAATACCGTGATTGTAGTTGAGCACGATGCACAAACGATGTTGGCATCAGATTGGATTGTTGACATCGGCCCGGGCGCGGGAAAACACGGCGGAAAAGTGGTTTTTGCGGGAACGCCAAAACAAATTTTAAAATCAAAATGTTTGACGGGGGAATATCTCTCTGGAAGAAAAACCGTATATGAAAATAATAAATCCGAAGCACGAAATCCGAAATCCGAAACAAATTCAAAATTCAAAATTCAAAAGCAACCTTCGGGAGTCCTTGCGAGTCCAGCAAAATTTCTGCTCATCAGGGGAGCTAGCGAGCATAATTTAAAAAATGTGGATGTTCAGATTCCTTTGGGGAAGTTTGTTTGCGTGACGGGAGTTTCGGGGTCGGGAAAATCATCTTTGGTTAACGACATTTTGGCTCGCGCACTTTTGAAAAAGTTTTATCGTGCTAAAGAAGAGCCGGGCGCGCACAAAGAAATTTTAGGCATCGAAAATATTAATAAAGTGGTTTTAGTGGATCAGTCTCCCATTGGACGAACGCCAAGATCTAATCCCGCCACCTATACGGGAGCTTTTGGATTTATCAGAGATATTTTTACCCAAACCAAAGAAGCAAAAATTCGTGGTTTTTCTGCCGGGCGATTTTCTTTTAATGTTAAGGGTGGACGATGCGAGGCCTGCGAAGGTCAGGGACAAAAAAAGGTGGAAATGTATTTTCTGCCCGATATTTATGTGGAATGCGAAGAGTGTAAGGGCAAGCGATATAGCAAAGAAGTGCTGGAAATTGATTATCGGGGAAAAAATATTTCCGATATTTTGCATTTAACGGTGGAAGAGGCTTTAGAATTTTTCAAAAATGTTCCTAGCATTTTTGATAAAATGAAAACTCTAAAAGAAGTTGGGCTTTCTTATATAGAACTTGGGCAGAGCGCCACTTCGCTTTCTGGCGGAGAAGCGCAAAGAATAAAATTATCAACCGAACTTTCGCGCCGAGGCACGGGCAATACCCTTTATATTTTAGACGAGCCAACCACTGGTTTGCATTTTGAAGACATTAAAAAGTTAATTGCAGTTTTAAAAAATTTAGTGGATAGAGGAAATACCGTTTTGACGATTGAACACAACGAAGATTTTATCAAATGTGTAGATCACATTATTGATTTGGGTCCCGAAGGGGGAGATAAGGGCGGACACATTGTGGCCGAAGGCACACCCGAAGAAATAATGAAAAATAAAAAGAGTTTCACGGGGAAATATTTGAAGTAATGTGGTAATATTTAATTATCATTATTAAATATAATATCTATGTCAAAAAATGTAGAATCCTTTCCAGAAGATAATTCATCAGAAGAAACTCCAGAGCAACAAGAAATGCAAAAAAAATTAGATGAAATGGTGATTCATCTTCAGGAGAAGCATGATGACGACGTAAAGGAAGAAGCAGGTAAACTAGAAGAAAAACAAAGAGAAAAAACTTTTGGCGAACGAGTATTTTCTGAATATCAAACGAAAAAATCAAAAATACGTGGCACAGAAAAAGAACGTGGCGCGGCTTTTCGTTTTGAACGAGGGCAAATTTATAAAGGGTATATGAATTTACGAAAAGAAATAAAACAAGCCGAAGCACTTGGCGAAAACACAACGACTAAAAAATCTTTACTGAAACAAATGCGAGAAAAAGCCAAAGTGGTCCAAAAAGATTTGGATGAAATAAATCGTCAGTTTTATGAAAATGTGAAAGAGGTGGAATTTGAAAATGAATTCGGGAAATTTATGGTTCCGGTGGTTGAACTTGATTTAAAAAAAGATGCCGAAGGCAAAGATATTGATCCAGAAAAGGATGTAAGAATTCCGGAAGTATTTTTGGGCAGTGTGGCAACACAATTTCATCAAAGTGCCTGTTTTTCTATGGCGCGTGCACTAGAAGGTCATAAAGTTTTTGTGCCGATGCAACCAGAACAGCCATCCGTTAAAAAACCAGAAAATTTTGGTGAAATATTAAGTAAAGAGGGAAATTTAAAACCTTATTCAAAATTAGCTAAAGGAGTTATCGAAACATTGGGACTAAAAGAATTTAATCTCTCTGGATTTTCAATGGGAGCAACCACGGCATTAGAATTAGCAACTGATCCGGAATTAGAGGGGTTAAACGATTTAACGATTATGGAGCCATTGGGGATTGAAGACAAAGGTCTGGTAAAATTAGGAATAGAATTTGGAGTAAAGCAAGGGATAAAAACTATGAAATCTTCCGAGGCACGAATTAAAACTCTTGCTCAGGGGGCTCCAGAAGGTCAAGGTGAAATTGGGCTTTTTGCTAAAACCGCTAATATTTTATCTAAAAAACATTTTGATCCAGAAAAATTATCAAAAATAAATGCGAAGGGTAGATTTCAGGTTTGGGTGGGAGGCGAAAGTCCTATTGTGGATAACGAACTTGCAGAGAAAGTTTTTAGTGAAACCGATGAATTAATTCACGAGAAAAATCCCGAAGTTTCTCGTTTAGAATTTTACAAAGTAAATGGTGCCGACCATGGTTTGGCAATGATGAATTCTATTGGTTTGTCGCGAATGATTGATGCTAAAAAACCAAATGAAAAAAATACTACTTTAAGTGAAGAAGATTTAGGAAATTCGGCCATGGAATGGATAATCAAAGATATTAAAGAATAAAAATATATGAATATCGCGATAGTAAAAAACAAGTATCTTAATGCGTTATTTTTATTAATGCTGGTTTCGGCTACGGTGCATATGCTGATTCTTTTTGGTTTTGCCATTGCAAAACAAGATATTTATATCTTAAATTATTTTAATATTTTAGATTTAGATATTATTTTTCCCAGCATACTCTTTAATAGTTTAGTGGGTAATATTTCTGCTGGATTATTGGTTTTAGTAATATATTTTTTGATTTTAACAATAAATAAAACTCATGAAAATCAATAAGGAAAACCCACCTTCGCATGAAGCTCCGGCTGGGCGAAGGAAAGTTTTAATTATTTCTATGAAGGCGGGGTATGGGCATATCAAAGCAGGCCAAGCGCTTTTAGATTATGCCAAAACACATTTACCCAATATTGAAGCCAGTCATGTTGATATTGCTGACATAGACCCGTCGTTTAAAAAGCACACCAAAATTTATGATATTATTTCCAAAAAGATACCGCTGATTTGGGGCATTGGATACAAAATATTTAATGTAAAATTACTTTCTCAAGCTTTCAAAAAAGTAGATATTTTTAGTTATTTTTTAGGTAGCTATATTAAAAATTATATTACCAAAACCAAACCCGACGTCATTTTATTTACTAATGTGATGCCGTTGCCGCTTTTTGGTTTTGCCTTTCACAAAGCTTTTCCCAATATCAAGCTTGGGGTGGTGGTAACGGACTATCACGGGCATTTTTATTATCATTTCCCTTTTGTTGATTATTATTTTGTTGGTAGTGAAGCCGTGGCGCACGATTTAATAAAAGCTGGCACCAAAAAAGAAAAAATTACGGTGACGGGAATTCCTATTAGTCCATCATTTTTTGTAAAACAAGATAAAGCAGAGTTAAAAATAAAATATGGCATTAGTAATGATTTGCCGATAGTGCTTTTGACGACATCATTTAAAATTCCAGAAAAAGATTTATTGATGCTGGTTTCTCAATTATTAGGCGTAAAACCAGAGGTAAATGTTATTATCTTGACAAACAATAATCAAAAATTTTATCATATTATTAAAAATAATTTTGTAGATGAAAAAAGGCTTCACTTGGTATTGTGGACCGATGCTATGCACGAATATATGAAGCTTTCTGATGTGGTCATCACCAAGGCTGGGGGGCTGACGGTTTCTGAGTGCTTGATCTTAAAAAAGCCGATGATAATTATAAATCCAATTTTAGGGCAAGAAGAATACAACGCTGAATTTGTCCAAAAAAATAATTTTGGCAAATGGGTAAAAAATGTTGATGAAATTGCCAAAGTATTGCCAGAAATGATATTATTGTCAAAAAATAAACAGATGGATTTGCTAGAACAAGAAAATCCCTGTAAAAAAATCTTTAACGAATTATTCTAATTAACCTAATTAAATCTTAAAAATATGTACAATCTACCAAATCTACCACAATCTGATACTAATAATATTAAAAAAGTAATCTTACAATCATTGCAAAATAAAATATTGCTAAGGGTTATTTTAGGCGCTATCTTAATTGCTTCAATTTATTTTTATGCCGATATGATGCTTTCCGGTCAATTGCAAAATCAGGTCAGCAACATTTTTAGTAACATAGAAAAAAGTATTTTTTCGCCAGTAGAAAAAAAACCAATCGTTGAGGAAAAATATGTTTCTCGTCTAGCTTATGAACAGGCCATTATAGATTCGGTGGCTTCGGCTTCGCCATCGGTGGTGAGTATTGTGATTTCTAAAATGGTGCCCACGTATGAACAGCAATTTATTAATCCTTTTGGCGATATTCCTGGGTTTAATATTCAGATTCCTCAATATGTGCAGAATGGAACTCAAAAACAAGAAGTGGGCGCCGGCTCAGGATTTATTGTTTCCGAAGATGGCCTCATTGTAACTAATAAACACGTGGTGATAGACAAAAAAGCCGAATACACGGTTTTTACTAACGATGGTAAGAAATATTTGGCTAAGGTTTTAGCAATAGACCCCGTGCAAGATTTAGCAATTATAAAAATAGAAAATACGTTGGTCCAGTCACAAGAAGCACGCAAATTCCCAGCCATAAAACTAGGAAATTCTGCTGGTATTCAAATTGGCCAAGGCGCCATTGCTATTGGTAATGCACTTGGCGAATTTAGAAATACGGTTTCGGTGGGAATTATTTCTGGGTTGGGTAGAACCGTTTCAGCATCCGGAGGCGATGGGTTTTCAGAAACCTTAGAAGACGTTATTCAAACCGACGCCGCCATTAATCCGGGGAATTCCGGCGGGCCACTCTTAAATTTAAAGGGGGAAGTGATAGGAGTTAATACCGCTATGGCCAATGGCGCACAAACCATTGGTTTTGCCATACCCATTAATGTTGCCAAACGCGATATAGAACAAATTATTAAAACTAATAAAATTGTCTATCCTTTTTTGGGAGTCCGATACGTGTTGGTGGACGACGCAATAAAAGAAAAGTATAAATTATCGGTTGATTATGGTGCTTATGTTTTAATTTCCACGAGTGGCGAAAAAGCGGTGATAAAAGATTCTGGGGCCGACAAAGCCGGAATTAAAGAAAAAGATGTTATTTTAAAAGTAAATGGTGAAAAAATTACCAAAGATAACTCAATGTCAAAAATTATTCAAAAATATTTCCCGGGGGATAAAGTTATTTTAAAAGTGTCGCGCGCGGATAAAGAAATGGATATTGAAGTGACGCTGGGGGAGAGAAATTAGTTTGTAGTTGGTAGTGAGTAGTTTGCCTGCCTACCGATAGGCAGGTAGAACGAAAAATACATAATTTATATGAAAAAAAGCGGTCCGATGCACATCGGAGCGCTTTTTGTTTTTTGTCGGCGGGCACTCTAGCTGGCCTTTTTTCGACGTCTTGGCATCGGCGGCCACGGAATTCTGATCAAGACCACCTGGATGGCCGTGAAAAGTTTTTTGTGAATTTCTGGGCCAGGTTGGGCGCCGATTAGACCATAAAAAAATAGGAAGCTCAGCATAGTCAAACTTCCACTTGCTTGGATGGAATCGAATAGGTCTTCGGCGTGCATTTTAGAAATCATTTCCCAAATTATATACATATAGCCCCTCTCAAAAAAAAGAAGAAAAGAACAGGTGTTACTATGCTTATAATAGGACTAAAGTTAGTTTGTGTCAAGTTTTTAAACTCTTGATTTTTGAGGTGATTTAAGATAAAGTAAAGCCATAATACTGATAATTACAAAATACTTTGGAGAGATCTACAGACGTCCAACGTCTGTAGCCTACAGACGTTGGACGTCTGTAAAATTTGGAGAAAAGACCCGAAAAGATTTTAAATGGGCATTTTGAAATTATCAGTACAAAACTATGAATATGAATCCTGGAGGAGCTAATTTTACTAACAAGGCCCAAGAAGCGATTCTTTCCGCTCAAACTTTAGCGCAAGACCGAGGCCAACAACAAATCGATGCCTTGCATCTGTTGTTTGCTTTGATGGTGCAGGAGTCCTCGGTGGTTTTGACGATTATGCAAAAATTGGGAGTGGATGTTGATAGTTTAAAAAAGAAAGTTGAAAACGAAATTAAAAAAATTACCAGCGTTTTATCTCCTACCACCTTTGGCCAATTTTATTTAACCCAAGATATGGCCAAAGTGTTGGAAAATGCCCGCCAAGAATCCCTAAAAATGCAAGACGAATTTATTTCCGTTGAGCATTTGTTTTTGGCACTTTTAAGCACTAAATCCACCGCCAAAGATGTTTTAGATAAAGTAAATTTATTGAGTTCTTCGGCTGGTGCTGGGAATTTAAAAAGTTCAAAATTAGATTACGAATCAGTGCTTAAAATTTTAGCGCAAGTTCGCGGAGGTCAACGCATCACCGACCCCGAGCCAGAAAGCAAATACCAAGTTATTGAAAAATACACTCGCAATTTAACCGATTTGGCATCTTCGGGAAAAATTGACCCGATTATTGGCCGAGACAATGAAATCAGAAGACTGATGCAAATTATTTCGCGCCGAACCAAAAATAATCCGGTATTAATCGGAGAAGCCGGCGTGGGAAAAACCGCTATTGTGGAAGGATTTGCTCAACGAGTGGCACGCGGAAATGTGCCGGAGTTTTTAAAAAATAAAGAAGTCATTTCTTTGGATTTGGGCGCTATTATTGCTGGCACTAAATATCGCGGTGAATTTGAAACCAGAATTAAAGCTTTACTCAAAGAAATTGGGCGCGCTCCTG
>CAYHFP010000025.1:0-11100 GCA_964355995.1 uncultured Candidatus Saccharibacteria bacterium
ATTTGCCGGCATACCCCGGTTTTGCGATAAATGTTTCCCTGATTAAATACATATGTTTTGAAGTCCGTCATTGCGAGCCCAGTAAGCCGAAGCAATCTAACTAACAAAAACGGGATTGCTTCACTGCGGTTCGCAATGACGGTAAATTTAAAGTATTTAATCATATTACCACTTTGAATAAGTAGGGTAAACCCTTGACTATGTGGAAAATGAGGTATACTATTTAATAGGGAAAAGACACCGTTTTGGTTGTCCTGCAAATTTTTTACGGAGGCCTTATGTCGACCGACAAAGAAGGATTCATGTTGCGTTTTTCTAGGACGTTCCTTTTTCTTTCTATCTTTGTCAGCCCCCTTTTTGCTGCTCTTATTCTGGTAGCGGCATGGATTAAATACGGGTAAGCTGACTCTTCGGTTATAACGACGGAATCTCGTCTTTTAGAGCTTGGAAAAAAAGCTCGAAATGCCCAAGGTTGAGGTGGAAAAAGAGTGGGGAGGAATTTTCTCCCAAAGAATACAATATCGCGATAGGGCCTTGGCTCATCGCGATTTTTTTATGTTGTGGATTTTTAGATATTGACCCCGCACCACTTTCGCAGAATATTTTTGAAGATTTGTATAAAATTTATGTGTTGTATAAATATTTATGGGTTAGCGGATTATATAGATAAAGTGGTGCGGGGTTGACACGGATTTTTGAAAGTGATTAAATGGATTTTGTGATTCATTTTTCTTTGGTCCGCCTTAGCTTTAGCGGAGGCGACTGCACATTCCACTCATCAAGGAGAATTACGATGAGCGTTGGTTCTTTGAAAAATCGGAAAGATGACATTGGAGATCAGGATTTTTCTTGTCACGAAGATGATCAAGAAGTGTCAGAGGAACAGAGAGTTCGCGAATTCATCGAAGAGATTCGTGCGGGGCAAGGTGAATACGCGAATCACTCATAGTTTGTTCTTTCCGGCTCTATTAACCCCAAACCCAAGTAGCTTATGCGAACGGGTTTTTATTTTACTTTAAATCAAAAACGGCCCGCTGAATGCGGGCCGTTTTTAAGTTTCAAGTTTCAAGATTTAGGAATAAAGTTTTAAATCTCTTCTGGCAACATAATCCTCTGCACATCATCGGCGACAATTTTTAATTCGCCATTACGATTATCTACTCGGCCGGCGACAAAGACAATTTTATTTTCTTGCAAAATTTCTGGTTTAGCTTCTAGTAAATTGGGGAAAATAACCACTTCGGCTTTACCAGTTAAATCTTCCAGCTTAATAAAGAGCATGGGTTTACCCGTTTTAGTAATAATTTTTTTAACTTGGGAAATCAAGCCACCAATAATAATTTTTTTATCAACCATTTTGGCATCAATTAGCGAGATGGCGGTAGTTTTGGTTTCAAAAAGTTTTCTAAATCCATTTAATGGGTGACTGGAAACATAAAGTCCCAAAAGTTCTTTTTCCCAAGTTAGCCTTTCCATCATTTTGGCGGGTTCGGCAAATTCTAATTTTATATCGCTATTGTTTTTTGAGGTGGGCAGGCTGGCGAAAAGTCCAATTTGTCCATTGGATTTATTTTTTTGATTTTCGCGCGCGATTTCCAAAAGTTTTTCTAAGTTTTGCAAAAGTTGATTACGTTCATTAAAAGCATCAAAAGCGCCGGCTTTAATTAAAGCTTCCATTGATTTTTTATTTAAATCTTTAGAATGGACGCGATTAACAAAATCTCCAATTGACACAAAGGCGCCGGCATTTTTTCGCTCTTCCACAATGGCATCAATAATATTTACGCCGACATTTTTAATGGCTAAAAGTCCAAATCGAATTTCTTGTTTGCCTGGCACCACCGTAAAATTTTTCAATGATTCATTAATATTTGGAGGCAAAACCTCAATTTCCATTTTTTTACACTCATCAATTAAAAAGGCAATTCTATCCACGTCAATTTTTTCTGAAGTCAAAACCGATGCCATAAATTCCACTGGATAATGCGCTTTTAAATAAGCGGTTTGATAAGCAATAGTGGCGTAGGCGGCTGAATGGGATTTATTAAATCCATAAGCGGCAAACGGCAAAATCCATTGCCAAAGTTCTTTGGCAATTTTTTTATCAAAGCCTTTTTTGACCGTGCCATCAATAAACTTAGCTTCTTGGGCGTCCAATAATTCCTTGATTTTTTTACCCACCGCTTTTCGCAAAACATCAGCTTCACCTAGCGTAAAACCAGCAATAACTTGCGCTAGTTTCATCAACTGCTCTTGGTAAATCATAATACCCTGCGTACTTTTGAGCAGTGGTTCTAGTTCCGGAATAATATAAGAAATTTTTTGGCGTCCGTGTTTTCGTTCAATATAATCTGGGATAAATTGCATTGGTCCCGGACGATAAAGCGCTACCATCGCCACAATATCTTCAAATTCGGTGGGTTTTAATTCTTTTAAATAACGTTTCATACCATCGGATTCTAATTGAAATACGCTGGTGGTAATGGCGTCTTGCAGAAGTTTGTAAGTTTTTTTATCGTCGTAAGGAATTTTATCGATGTCTACTTTTTCGTTTCTAATCACAAAAATTCGTGCCAGTGTATCTTCAATAATGGTTAAGTTTTTTAGTCCCAAAAAGTCCATTTTCAAAAGTCCCAAATCTTCAATGGCATGCATTTCATATTGAGTAACAATGGTGTCGTCTTGTCCTGGCGGATGTTGAAGTGGCACAGAGTCTGTTAATGGTTTGGCCGAAATAACCACACCGCAAGCATGAGTTGAAGCATGACGCGCCACACCTTCTAATTTTTTAGCCAATTCAATAATTTTTTTAGCTTGTGGATCGCTTTTAGTAAGTTCTTTTAATTCAGCCACGCTGTCTAAACTTTCTGCCAAATCCATTCCCATCGGAATCATCTTTGCCATAACATCGCAAAAACTATAGGGCACTTGCAGTGCGCGCCCCACATCACGGATAACGGATCGTGAAGCCATAGTTCCAAAAGTAATAATTTGGGAAACGTGATCTTTACCATATTTTTCCGAAACATATTTAATCACTTCGTCGCGCCTTCTATCAGTAAAGTCCATATCAATGTCGGGCATGGCAATTCTTTCCGGATTTAAAAACCGCTCAAACAAAAGACCGTGTTCTAGGGGATTAACGTTGGTAATTCCCGTGGCATAACAAACCAGTGAACCGGCAGCCGAGCCTCTCCCAGGGCCCACCACGATGCGATTATTTTTGGCCCAGTTTACAAAGTCTTGCACAATTAAAATATACGAAGAAAATCCGGTTTTGTTGATGACGGACAATTCAAAATCTATTCGCTCTTGAATTTCTGGTGTAATTTTTTCTCCAAATCTTTTAACTAATCCTTCGTAAGATAATTGAGTTAAATATTCTTCGGGAGTTTTTCCGTTGGGAACTTCAAATTCCGGTAATTGCACTTTTCCCAGTTCAAAATTAAAATCGCACAAGTCGGCAATTTTGTGGGTATTTTCAATGGCTTCTGGGTAATCTTTCCAAATTTCGGCCATTTTTTCTGGCGAATACATTGAAAAATCATCTATTTTTAGCGAAAGTCTTTCGGGGTCGTTAATATCCGCGCCAGTATTTATTAACATTAAAATATCTTGGGCTTCGGCATCCTCCGGACGCAGATAGTGAATGTCATTGGTGGCAACTAATGGAATACCCGTTTTTTTATGCAGAGCAATTATTTTTTCATTTAAAACGGCTTGTTCGGGGATATTTTTGTGTTCTTGAAGTTCCAAATAAAAACCATCTTTGCCAAAAAGGGTTTGGTATCTGAACGCCAGCGCCTCGGCTTCATCTAATTTGTTAGCCAAAAGTAATTTAGGAATTTTTCCGTTTAAGCAGGCTGAAGTTCCAATTAAACCTTCGGCGTGTTTTTCTAAAAGATCTTCGTCAATTCGGGGCTTATAATAAAATCCATCTAAATGCGCCGTGGTCACTAATTTTACTAAATTTTTATAACCAATTTCATTTCGCGCCAGCAAAATCATGTGGTAACTTTTGGAATCAATATTTGCCCGCATATCGGTCAGTTTTTCGTAAGCCATATAAACCTCGCAACCAATAATTGGTTTGATGCCGCGCTTTTTGGCTTCTTTATAAAATTCCACCGCGCCATATAAAACTCCATGGTCGGTTAAGGCCACCGAATCCATGCCCAATTCTTTAACGTAATCCAAAAGATCTGGGATTTTTGGTAATCCATCTAAAAGGGAATAGTGCGAGTGGGTATGTAAGTGGGTAAATTTCATATTTTGAGAAAATAGAATTTAGAAAATAGAAAATAGAATACGAAAACGTCATTGCGAGCTAAAGCGAAGCAATCTAAAAGATTTTTAATAACTTATTTTATCGGTTAATGGGAATCAAAACAAGAGTTGACAAGTCATAAAAATAACCATAGAATTTAGCTAGTTCATTTCATTATCTCATTATCAAATCATGGAAGGGGGCAAGCAGTGTCTTTTGTGAGGTCTCTTATTTTTTGTTTCATTTTGACGGTGGCTTTTCTTGCCCCAGCCTTCATGGAAGAAAGGTTTAGTGTCCAAGATACAATGTTGATTGGGGCGCTAATATTTTCCCTTTTCATCGTTTGGGCGAATATGAGAAGCGATCAGGAACAATTCAAAACTTCCAAGAAAGGCGGTGCACGATGCCTGTTTTAAAGAGGCCGTTGTTTATCCTGAAACCATTTGGACTCTCTATCTTTGGGACCATTGCGTTCTTTTTTATGTATGTGATTCCGCGTTGGGAATCGAAGTCTCCAATGGAACTTTTTGTGGCGACGTTGAGTATTTTTTTGACGCTGTTTCTTTGCATGAAAATAATAATGTTTCGGGGCCCCAAGCTCAGGGAAAAAGCGAGGAGTCACTTTATAGACAACTAAATAATGGATTTCTTTTGAGACCCTGTGAAATTTTCACAGGGCTTTTTTTTGTGAAAATATTTAAAATTTCAAAAAGAGACCTGGTGCAATAAATCGACGATCGTCGATTTATTGCACCAGGTTGTTTATGTGGGATTTTTTTTAATAAAAATATGTTACAATTCCTAAAATGAAATACCCAAATTTTAACGAAGAAAAAAAGTTGCATAAACAGGGATATGCGATGGTTGTTGGGTTAGATGAAGCCGGACGCGGACCACTCGCAGGCCCGGTTGTCGCCGGCGCAATCGCTTTTTTAAAACCCCAAACCCCAATGTCCAATGACCAATTAAATCCTAAAAAATCTAAATCTCAAAACGGATTAGAAATTAAATCATTAGGATTTGATTGGGAATTGGGGTTTGGTAATTGGGATTTAGGAGTAAAGGATTCTAAACAATTATCGGAAAAGAAAAGGGAAGAAATATATAATATATTGATAAATCGCCCTGGGGTTGTGTGGGGTGTTGGAATTGTTTCTGAAAAAATAATAGACAAAATAAATATTCTGGAAGCCACTAAATTAGCAATGCAAAAGGCAGTAAAAAATTTAGAAAATAAATGCACCACAATCTCCAAAGCTTCGGGATTTATGGTGCATTCTACTGGGGTGGATTTTTTACTTTTGGATGGGAATTTTACCCTTCGGCAGGCTCAGGGCAAGAGATTTATTCCGCAAAAAAGTATTATCAAAGGTGATCAAAAAGTGTTTTCTATTTCTTGCGCTTCTATTATAACGAAAGTGACGCGCGACAGAATTATGCAAAAGATGCATAAAAAATATCCAGAATATGGTTTTGATAAACATAAAGGCTACGGCACCGCCATGCATATTAAAAACATTAAAACCTTCGGCGCCTGCAAAATCCACCGGAAAACCTTTTATCCCATCAGCAGTATTGCCAAAATATGATTTATTTGATAGACTAGACTTATTATTTTTTATATTGAATACCAAGCACTCAATGCGTTGAGTACTCGGTGTCAATTTTAAATGAATTAAAATTGCCATGGCAGTTCCAAGACATAAACATACTAGGTCATCGGTGGGTCAACGCAGGATGCATATTTTTATTAAGCCTGCTTCTTTGACGACTTGCCAAAAATGCTCAAAGCCGGTAAGGCCTCACATCGTTTGCAAACATTGTGGTTTTTACAAGGGCAAAGATATGCTTAATATTTTAAGCAAACTTACCAAGAAAGAAAAGAAAGTAATGGAGCAAGAAATGAAAACAGCGAAGAAAGATAAAAAATAATTTGAAATTTGAAATTTACAATTTGAAATCAATTTGAAAGTAGTGAATTTGAAATAATTAAAACTCGACGTCGGGTTTTCAAATTTAGTAATTTAGGTATTGGTTATTGATTTCAAATTTCAAATTGTAAATTGTAAATTAACGCTATGGCTTCCCGTCACTTATCACGTTCAATTGTAATGCAAAGTTTGTATGAATGGGATTTTTACGGCACCAAAGAAGGTTCCTTAGAAATTATTTTAGAAAGAAACATCACGGATTTTGGCCCTGGATTGGAAGATTTAAAATTTGTCAGGGATTTAATTGCTGGCGTGGTAAAACATAAAAAAGAAATTGATAATATTATTGAAAAGGCAGCGCCGGAGTGGCCGATTTCTCAGATCCCACTAATAGACAGAAATATTTTACGCATTGGCTTATATGAACTTTTGTATGCTAATAAAGATGAAGTTCCGCCAAAGGTTGCCATTAACGAAGCGATTGAGTTGGCTAAAACATTTTCGGGGAAAGTTTCAGGTAAATTTGTAAACGGAGTTTTGGGAACAGTTTTTAAACAATTAGAACAAAAATAAAGCGACACCAATTACGAATCGCACACTAATTTACGAATACGTATTTGTACATTCGCGTGTCATTCGTAGATTAGAGTCGCATTCAAATGGAATTTGATTTACTAGAAAAAAAGTTAGGGTTGAAATTTAATAATAAAGACTTATTGACGCAGGCATTTGTGCATCGGTCTTATTTAAATGAAAATCCCGAATTCGGTTTAGATCAAAACGAGAGATTAGAATTTTTGGGAGATGCGGTGCTAGAATTAGTCATCACTGAATCACTCTACAAAGAATATCCAGAAAAAGCAGAAGGGGAGTTGACCAATTGGCGGGCATCGCTGGTTAATTCTAAAATGTTAACATCGGTGGCTGAATCTTTAGGATTAAATGATTTTTTATTGCTTTCTCGCGGTGAGACAAAAGAATTGGGCAAGGCTCGGCAGTATATTTTAGCCAACACTTTTGAAGCATTGATTGGGTCTATTTATTTAGATTTGGGATATGATGCATCAGATAAGTTTATTAAAAAATATTTATTGGTAAAATTGCCAGAGATTATTCAAAATAAATCATACAAAGACGCCAAGTCATATTTCCAAGAAAAAGCACAAGACGTAAATGGCATCACCCCAATTTATAAAGTTATGAAAGAATGGGGCCCAGATCATAAAAAGAAGTTTACCGTAGGAGTATATTTGGGGGCAGATTTAGTGGCAGAAGGGGAGGGCTATTCTAAACAAGAAGCCGAAGAAGAATCTGCTAAAGCGGGATTGGCAGTAAAAAAGTGGGAAGATAAGTAAAAAAACGAGAATCTAGAAAATAGAAAGATAGAAAAATAGAATACAAAACGCTCGACGCGTAAAATTCTATATTTCTATATTTCTAGTTTCTATTTTCTAACATAAATGTTAACTATTAGACTCACAAGAAAAGGGAAAAAGAATCAACCATTTTTTAGAGTGGTGGTAATTGATAAACGACGCTCTGCATCTGGCGGTAGACCAGCGGAAATTTTAGGATATGTAAATCCTTTAACCAAAAAAAGATCTCTTAAAAAAGACCGAATTTTATACTGGCTTGGCGTGGGCGCACAACCATCAGCTACTATACATAATTTGTTAGTTTCTGAAAAAATTATTGAAGCTAAAAAAATTAAGAAAGATAAAAAATCTAAACAGCCACCAGTTGTAGCAACCGCAACTCCTACTACACCAGCGCCTACTCCTGTGGAAGCACCGGCTCCAGTGGTAGAAACTCCAGCACCAGTTGTTGAGGCTCCTGCTCCAGCACCGGAAGCTCCAGTAGAAGAAAAACCTGCGGCGTAATTTCTATTGTGCGACGAAACAAAAAACCCCCGTTCGTGGGGGTTTTTTGTTGTTGCCAAAAGTCGTCATTCCCGCGAAGGCGGGAATCCAGATTTTAAAGTAATCAACGCTGGATTCCCGCCTTCGCGGGAATGACAACGAAAGACTTGAGTCTTCACCCTAAGATTTATATATGTTTTTGGTAATATTATGTCTTAAGTGCTGTATTTTTTAATGCCAATAGTAGTGGCAGGGTGAAGACTTGACAAGAAATTATAATAGGAGTATAATTAATAAAGAGTCAATCGTTTCAAATCGCCCTATTTTGGGCACGGCTTGGCAAGCCGAAATTCTGCCATAGGGGGCTATGTGGTAGCATTGCCAAACGATGTACAGTTTGAAATCCAATATTGTTCCCATGATGGGAAATCTTGGTATGCCGTGCCAGAAGCTTCTTGCATGAAAGTAGGTATGGATGTGGCTATTGCTCGAATAAGACTCATGCGATTAGAAAACCCCAATCTTCTTTTGAGGCTAAGGAAGTATTGGTTGGTTGAGGAGATTGTCGAAGTCGTTTAATTTCGACACATCTTGAGTATCTGCAATGGGAGGGGATTTGCCACAAGCAAACCCTCCCACCTTTCTTTCAAATCATTAGTCGAATAACAGAATATCACCGATTGAGTGAACTTTCTAGAAAAACAAATTTCTTTAGTGATTTGAGAGAAGGGTAGTCGTTCATTGAAAACAAAACTTCCACTCAAAAAAAGTGGCCGTGCCAAGCGGGTCTTGGAGAGGTGAGTTATGAGTGCAGAAAAAAGATGGTTTATTTTTATATTGTATTTGGAAAAGGACAGAGATGGGACGAGGGGCTCTCGCGCAAGCGAGAAGCTGAAGAAATTTTTGGAGGAGTGCAGTCTCCCAGCCAATAGGGCTGGGAACGAGGATGGCGATGGTGAGGTAGAATGGCAGTATGCCATTCTTGATGAAAAAGAGTTGTGGGCGGTTCCCACGCATGGGAACGATCGCGATAGTCTTGTCGAGGGATTCGATGCGGTAAAACTGGCAGACTTGCCGGAAGCCGTCGTTGATGGCGATCACATAATTCCGTCGAACTGGCAGAGTAGTGACGTTGGACACGCCGATTATAGGACGGAGAGCGCGTTACTTTTTCTCTCCGAGGTGTCCGAATTATTGAGTGATTTTATCAAAAAGCACTCAACGTAAAAACCAAGGGGCGCGCACGAACTAGTTTCGTCGCCCGCCCCCTTTCTCCCAGATTGTAATTTGCTTTGCAATTTGAGAGAAGGGTGTAGGGTTTAAAATTCATCGTCACGAAAGGTAAACGTTAAGTGACAAAATGCACCACGAGGTGCAGGGTTCTAGTTTGCCTTTATCTACATTGCTTCAAGGGATTCTGTCTTGCTTCGCGCACTCAGAATCCCTCCTTTCTTTCAAATCATTAGTCTGGGTTATCAAATACTAACTGACTACATAAAAGATTATAATAGATAATGGTAGATTTTCAGAACAATAGATGATATAGTGATTTGGAAGAAGGGAATGGTTCCCTTCTTGTTCTTTCCTCGTTGGAAACGAGAGGTGTATTGTGACTGCACATTTGATCGCGGAAATGGCCCTTGAAGTTCGAGGACCGGAGGATGAGGCCTTGGTCGGATGTTCTTTCGACGAGGCGTGCACTGTGGTTAAGGTTGCGGGGGAGTCTGCTCAAGAATGGAAAGATAAGCAGAACAAAGCAATCAAGTCTTTGATGGGTCAAATGGCGGCAAGAACTCGCTGGGAAAAGATTCCCGGAACTCGCAGTCATCGTTTGCGCAAAGCTCGTTAGGAGCGAAAAATGGCTATGGATGGCCGAAAAAAAGAGAGGTATGGGGCGTGGATGAGAATCTCATGCCCTTTTACATGTAGTATTTTTTCGTGGTGGGTTTTCCTTTTTTGCGGGAGGGGACAATGGACGAATACAGGCTCACTCCGCGAGATCAAGTCTTGGAGAGTAAATGGGATAGGGATCAAGCGCGGGTGGATAAGCTTTCCCATGCCAAAACTGATGCAAAGAAAAAAGCGGGAAAAGCGGGGCGGAAAAAACATCATCGCGGCAAGTTCGCTCTGGTTACGATTCGAAGGATTCAAGATTAGGGGTCAAATAGACTCGGGGCAATGAGCACGGACACATGTCGTGCTCTTTTTTTTGCCCCGCGCTCGTCTGCCTGCGCAGACAGGCAGGCGGACGCGGGGCAAAAAAAGATTGTGGAAAAGTGCGATATTGACATATGGTGGCAAATGGGTAAAATGGATTATGAAGTGCAGGATAGTCGAACTGCAGTTAGAAAAGAGCGACTCCAATTTACGAATAACACTCTACGCCAGCGACTCCAATTTACGAATGACACTCGAATTTACGAATTAGTAAATTAGCGTGCGATTAGTAATTAGTGTCGCTATTGGTAAATTAGTGTGCGATTAGTAATTAGTGTCGCTTCAGAAAAATGGCACAAGATAAAGATATTCAGTTTCTTGAATACGTTGTTAAAGAGTTAGTTGATAATC
This sequence comes from uncultured Candidatus Saccharibacteria bacterium, assembly GCA_964355995.1. Classification (GTDB taxonomy): domain Bacteria; phylum Patescibacteriota; class Minisyncoccia; order Minisyncoccales; family Staskawiczbacteraceae; genus VGLO01. Next base: position 10,626 of record CAYHFP010000025.1, read on the forward strand.
CTGGTGACGTCAAAGTTGAAAGAAAAGTTGACGAAATGGGAGTATTGCTTTCATTGACTGTTAACCCAGCAGATATGGGTCAAATCATTGGAAGGGAAGGCTCAACAGCAAAAGCAATCAGAAACTTAGTGAGAATTGTTGGACTTAAAAACCACGCTCGAGTTAACCTTAAAATTGAGGAACCTGTAGGTGGTCGCGTAGTCCGAACTTCTGAGAAAAAAGAAGTTACTGGAGATGAAATCGATAATATTACTTTGTAATTTATAAAAGATTCACAAATAACAAAAACCGTGCTATTATTAGCACGGTTTTTGTTTTTAACATTATGTCAAACTATTCGTTTATTCGTACGAATAAACGAATAGTTTGACGAGGTATATTATGATAAAGTTTGACGTGGTTACTATTTTCCCCGATATTCTAAAGTCCTATTTGGGCGAGAGTTTGATTGCGCGCGCGCAGGCAAAAAAACTGA
>CAYHFP010000026.1:0-11077 GCA_964355995.1 uncultured Candidatus Saccharibacteria bacterium
CCTTTTCCCTATAATGGTCTACCACCATATTTCGAGCAATCTGATATAAGAAGGCACTAGGGTTTTTAATATTTTTACCTCCTTGATATGACTCCCATCCCTTTATAAACACTCGAGAAGTGATATCTTCAGCCATCTCTTGAGAACTGACTTTTAGGTAAACAAACCGATATATTTTCTCAATATATTGGTCGTAAATAGAGCTAAATTGTGCCTGCAGGTCATCCATCGCTTATCTTTTAATTATATTACAAAAACATAATAAAGTCAATAGTAAACTACGCCTTTCCCCAATAGAGAAAAAACCCATATTTGATAGGACAAATACCTATCAGATAGGACATTTACTATGTCCTATCAAATTTAAAGCATTATTTAAGAAATCTGATAAAAAATCTGATTAAACTCCCCCATTCTCATAACTTTCCCCTCTTTTAATAAATCATCTAAATCTCTTCGAATAGTTCTTTTAGTTATGTTTGGCAACTCCTTAATAATATCTGAAACCTGAGTTTTTTCCCTTTTAGACAATATATCTAAAATTTTCTCTTGCCTTGCCAAACCCCTCCCTTCCAGACGTCCAACGTCGGTAGCCGACAGACGTTGGACGTCGGTATTTTCTTTTTTTGGTAAAACCTCTTTTTTGACTGGTTTGGTAACACTAATCTGATTTTTGATTTGGTCGTATTCTTTCTCTAATATCAAAAAATTCATATCACTTACCCAGCCCTGATATTTTGCCAACTTTAAATACGTTTTTAAAATTTCTATATCTTCTAAAATTTCTGCAGAAACATTTTTTCCAGTCAAATTTTCTAATATTGAAAGCGCCCTTTCCTTGGCCTTATTTTTTAAAGGATCGCCTTCTGGCAAATAATCTAAAATCTTATAAACCTCGCCGGTTATTTTTATGAAATTTTCTTGATTTTCCATATCAGCTTAAACCAAATTTAAAACCAATTGTATCAAAAAAATTAACCGAAGTCAAAAATAAAAAATTCCAAATAAAAAGCGTTCTGTCCTAACAAGACGAACGCCTTAAACAATTTACTCCCACGTTATCGTAATGGGCTTAGGACTGACATTGGCATCAGTGCAGACTATGGTGAGAACATTAGAAGTATCACCTTTATAAAAAATAATATTCATCTCGTCTGGACTGACAATTTGAACTCTAATCTTGTCCCAACCTTTTTGCGGTGGAATATCTGGCATATCTACAAAAGGATGCCTTAGCTTCCGAGAATAAACATAATACCTCCTAAAATCCCTAAACCCGATCTCAATACAGTCACCGGTTGGAGAAACTTTCACAAAATCATTGTCAAAAGAATCAAAATCAAAAACCTGCGGGCCAAAAAGATTTCCCGACACCATGCCAGCTCCCATTTTACACCTCTTCAATGAAAGAACGACCCAACACAAAGAACATTCTTCATAATAACAAATTTTCTCCAAATATCAATAAAAAAAAACCCGCCGGTCCTTGACAATATATATATATTGCTAATCTAACAATCAACAACCTGAAGCATTGTAGCTTCGGATTTAAAGCAGATCTTTGACATGAAGGGGACCAATGTGGACGATGAAGCAAAAAAAGAGATTTACCGAGGACATTTCGACGAGTGCATGGTGCACTTATCTAGGTCCATAAACTCGCATTACCCAAAATTTACAAAGGAGACGGCTACACCAAGGATACCCATTGCAGACTTTTGCGCGATCACCGAAAAAAGTGTTGCCAGATGGATCAATGGAGAAAACGAAGGACCAGTTGGATTGGTGCGCATCAAAATGATGTGCTTCTTGGAAATGGTGGGTTACAAAATTATTGGGATATCTCGGATGAAACAAGGGCCGAGAGGACTCTTGGAGTTAATCGGATACAGTCTTATGCCAATAGAGGAAGCATTGAAGGTAGTGGGCTATAAAAAGGCTCAAGCTATCTACAAAATTCTTTCTGGCACAGAAAAGGCGACCGACGACAAAGAACAAGCGATGTGGAGCCTTTGGCTAAATCGAAGAGAGGAGCTGGAAAAGAAAAAAGCAGAATTGTTTGCACTATATGGTGCACCAATTTCTGCGCTACTTACCTCAGAGCCCAGTGACCAACTAGTAATAAAAGGAGAAAAATTTTCGTGCGAACCTAAAAAATATAAGGGGACGCACGATAATGTGATTGGACTTGCAAGAGTCCTACTAGACCTTCTTAACGGAGAAAACTTCGCCGAAATTCCAGCTGGAAGCTTGAGAGGCTTCTTGGAAGCGAGCGACATTGTGCTTGCTTTATCAGGAAAACTTTCCAGCCTCAGCGCTCGACTAATAGCGGAAGGCAAACGTGCAAAATAAAAAAGAATACTACGCCGTTGTTGATAAGGTAATCAACGATGGCAAACACGGTGCCTATGCCGTGGCACGATGCACTGAATTCAGTTCAATCACTTTTTCGCTTGACTCAAAAGTTTGGCAAGAAGAAAGTTGGCCTGAGCCCGGAACTTGCGTAATGTTATCGCAAGTGATTAAAAAACGCGCTGGATGGCGCGCCAATCATGGGAGACTTGTGTCACCCGATGATAAGCAACAGTAACAGCAACAGTAACCAGTAACAGAAACCAGCAAAGAGGAAAACGAGCAATGGCAAAGAAAATCATCAGCGTCAAGTTGGCAGATCTGCAAACCAACCACTTCGTCCGAACCCGCATCAATGATGAGCACGCCATGAATTTGGCAAGTCTCATCGAAAATGGAGTTCAACTACCGCCCATTAAAATCACCACGGACAATATGGTGATCGATGGTCGGCATCGAATTACCGGATACGAACTCAACGATATTTCCGAGGTGCAGGCGGAAGTCATAGAAGTCACAGATGAACTCGACCTCATCACCCAGGCCTATCAGGCGAATGCAGGAGGCTCTCTTCCGCCGACCAAAAGCGACACCGAGCACACCATTAGAATGTTGCTCGATCGAGGAATGGCACAGAAGAATATTCCCAATGCGATTGGCCTGCCATCAAAGATGGTGCGTCGCTTCATTAGTGATATTGCTTCAAAAATGGCAAGAAAGAAACTGATGGACGCCGTAGCTGCTGTTGCTGAAGGAGGACTCACGGTAGCCAAAGCGGCCGAGCAGTATGAAGTCGACGTCGACCAACTCAAGGCAGAGATTAGTGGGCGCCGAAAAAAGGTTAAAATGGGCGTCAAGGAAATGTCGGCCAGGCTCACAACGACCTATCGGTCACTGGGAACCAAAAACGCCTCTTTGATGCGGAGCATCATGGAAAAATTCGAAGATGGTGATGTGACCGAAAAACAGGTCGTTAGCATTTTCGAAGACCTTGAAAGGTTGCAGAAAAATAGCGCTAAAGCGATTGCCGATTGGCGAAAGAGATTCTTATCCCTCGCCAACGGTAAAAAAGACCACGCTGCCTAGTTTCAGTACTAAGGCATCATGAGTCAGGCCCGAGTTTACCAAATTGGTAGATTCGGGCTCTTTTTTTGCAAAAAGTTCTGTAAATCAATGCGACCGCATTGATTTACAGAACTTAATTTTCTGGTGCTGGTGGCTGTGGCTCGGGTTCCTCATCTCCCGATTCTGGCTCTGGTTCGGGTTCAGGTTCGGGTTCGGGGGCTGGAGGTTCGGGCTTTGGTGGCACTGGGAAAATATCCACCGCATTTTCTTCAAATTGGTTGTTTTTTAATAGTGGCTGGCCCATAATATTTTCGCCGGCGGGATTTTTCCAATCTTCAATATAAATTCCGTAGTGATTATTTTTAAAGAATGAATTTTTAATTGTTGGTGCACCGCCTTGAACATTAATTCCACGTGCCCGACTAGGACTTGATGGCCAATCGTTAATATTATTATTTAAAAACTGCACATTATCAATTAAAGAAGCTGAATTAGTTAGCAAAAGCGCCCGATTTTTATTATTTTCCAAGACTGAATTTTTTAAAGTAATCACGCTTTGATCAACCCAAATCGTACTGCCCCAACCAATCGGAGTAGACCCCAAAATCACTCCACCATAACGCACCCGAACATTGTCTAGTTCTGAATTAATACTTTCAGGAGAAAAATATATACTCAACCAACTTCCCGGCTCCGGCAAAACAGGGTTAAGATTAGTATCGCCTCCGTATTCGTCATCGTTTAAAGAAGTAAAAATAATTGGCTCTTCAGCGGTGCCCAGTGCTTTTAAGGTTCCTCTGACTTGCAAACCCGCACCCGCTGGTTGGTATTTTATAATCGTGCCAGGCTCCAAGGTAAGCGTCACACCCTCAAAAATAACAACATTTTGCTCAGAGAATAAATACGGACTTAAATTTTTTCTCAAATTAGTATTTTCAATAAAACCGGTATTAATATAAGTATAAATTTGATTGACCGTATTTTCTTGACCCGGAGTGCCATAAACTTGCGCATCACTACGGTCTTTTTCTTGCATTAATTCTGGTTTAATTACGCCCGCTAATTTCCAGTTTTTATCAACGCTACCGAAAGAATAAGCACTAATTCTTTCCATCGAATAACGATTGCCATCTTGAATAAAAATAGCGTCACTTAAACCCGCCGAAGGCATATAAAATTCATCGAGGTATCGATTATTTAATGCGCGCAAATAAAGATATCGATTGTTTATTTTTTCTTTAAAAATTTGATTGGCAGTAATATTTGGCAAAACATTATCATCGCCTCTCTCAAGCACAAAATATCCTTTGGCTGGAATTATGCCAGCCAGCGGAATCGTCAGTGTATCAACCCTGTTTAGCCCAGCACCCGTTCCTGAAACGATTTTTAAACCCGCCAAATCAATATCTTTATCTGTCCGATTATAAAGCTCTATCCACTGGTCTTCTGCACTGGCATTTGTCCCAGCCCAGGCCACTTCATTTATTACAATCGGGTTGGTTAAATCAAAGATAATTTCTTTTGACCAATCTCCCAAATTTCCGTCTTTGTCCTGAGCTCGAGCGCGAAAAACATAACTATGATCACTTAATAAAGAATAAGGCGCCATAAAAAATTCTTGAGTTAATGTGGTGTGCGAAAGCCAAGGCACCCAATCGCCGGCGCCCAATTTATATTGAACTTCATAAAAATCCACCTGAGAACTTGAGCTCTGCCATTTTATCAACAACTTATACACAACCCCTCCGGGGAAATTATTGCTTGGATTATTGGAATAAGTGCTTATATCTTGGATAGTAGCTCGCGGAAAAGTGGCTTTTGGACTTGACTCATCGGATATTTTAAAATCTTGACCGTTGTCATCGGTGTCTTGCCCAAGCTTTTTTCTTTCGATACTTTTAGCATCGGGTGGCGCCGGCGCAAATGTTTTTTCCGCAAAACAAGATTTATTTCCAAAGCCAACTTTATCCACAATCGCCAAATCGCTACCAGAAATAATTTCATCGTGTGAAGCTACTAAATAAACCGTATTATTGTCGCTTAAAGAAAAACTAACTTGCATGTCAGCGATACTTTTTAGCGAATCTATGGCTTTGGAATTTACTACCAAGAAAAATCCCTTCGGAGCAATGCTGGCGCCTGATTCAAAATTCTTTTTAGAAATGCTTTTTACCACACAAGGATCTTGGCTACTTTGTTTTTGAAGCGACCAATTTTCCAGATTTACTGCCAAATCATTGGGATTATAAAGTTCAATGAAATCATCTTCTGCGCCACCGGTGCCGATTTTGCCATCAATTTGAATTTCATTAATTAAAATTTTCTTGTCCAAACTAATTCTGGTTTGTGCTGGAATTTCTGGCATCCAATCACTTTCATTGCCCGCTAAATCTTTGGTTTTTATTTGAAAGTAATAATCGGTTTCATCAATGCCGGTAAAGTCCCGCGTTCCCGAAAATGTTATAGGATTATCTGCCAAATTTCTATACACATCTTGTTGCCAATCGCTAGAGCCTTCCTTTAACCTAAAAGTATATCCGGCAATGCCCGAGGGAGCCACTTCGCTTGCCGTATCAGTAATTTCAAAATTAACCACAAAAGAAAGGGCTGGTTGCAGGGCATCAAGATTTATTGTAACCTCTGGAGCAATGGTGTCTTTTGGCTCTTCTATTATCGGATCAACAATAATTGGCGCCACGTATTCTATATTGTTACCCTTAGGACTTGGGGCATTTAATTGAAAATCCACCGAATTATTGTCAGTATCTTGTCCTATCAGTTTTCGGCCAATACTTTTGCCGACCATTGGATTTATGGTTGGTAAATTTTCAAAATCCTGAGCCTCGCCAAAACCAACTTTATCCACAACTTCTCCACCGGGATTTTTTAAAATTAAAGAATTGTCATCAGTTAAAGGATTTTCTGTCCAAATATCGCCCGAAAAATTAAAATAATTTTGACGCGCAATTAAAAAATACCCTTGTGAGGGTATTTTTCTTCCAGCAAAAATAGTGCTTGGTGCAAAAGTGCCATAACTTGAACCTGTTTTAGTTTTCTTTTGTAAATACCAATTTGTTAAGTCAACATCTTGGGGATTAGGATTGTAAAGTTCCACAAATTCTTCTTTGGTATCGGTGATGCCGGCGGTTTGCACTTCTGAAATTACTAATTTTGGATATATTGTCCTACCTCCAGTACCAGTGTAAGCGGTGGTTGTAACATCTGCCAAAGAAGCAGTTTCTGGTAAATCATCTTGCTTTGTAATTTTATCATTTTCATCTTGCGCCAACTTTTCTTGAGCCTCTTTGGCCTCCAAGTCCGCCAACTGCCGTTTTAGAATATCAATTTTTTCCAATAAATCATCCATTTGGTCTTGCTTTGCCACACCATAGCTTTCAGCGACAGCAGAATTTGCCTCATCAAAATATAGACGTCCAACGTCTATAGGCGATAGACGTTGGACGTCTATAATATCTGATGGGGTTTGGCTTGGTGAATTATTTCCAGAAATTTGAGGGGCATTTAGCCCAGCAACCAAAAGATTTCGGTTTTTTGAAACAAAATCTATAAATTCGTTGATATAATTTATAGCAAGCTTAACGGTATTTTTGGCACCCCGATAAGTAATAGCAACCACTTTAGTCGCCCCGTCCAATCCAGCAATTCCCACTGCCCGCATTTTTTGAGCAATATCTTCTTTGGGCTTGGTAAAACACTCATCGGCATCAGCACTCGCACCAGACAAGTTACTCAAAGCAAGATTCATATCCCCAACAATTCTCTCGGCTTCATTGGCCAAATAAACTCCACTTAGAGAATGTCCGCCGTTTTTGTCAGCCTGTTCTTCAGCCGAAAGTGAAATAGTAATATTGGCAGGCAGAGGCTTTTTGGCGTTGGCCTTGGTTGCCCAATCCCGCACCACTGCATTAATAACCTTATCGGTGCTAGATGTCACATAATTCCCACTACCAGCCACATAGTCGGCTGGCGTCGCGATATTATAAATACCAATTGACTCACGAGGCACACCATTATTTACCAAATAATCGTAGGCGGCGTTGGTATAAAAAGTGCCCTGCGAATGCCCAACTAAAAGAACTTTCCTGGTGGAAAGTTCTGAATGCACCTGTTGTAAAATAGAAATAAGGTCAGTATCGAGTCCTGCAACTCCATAAGCCTGCAAAACGGCCTTAGCAACGTCACCAAGACCATCAAGGTGAGAAGGATTGTAGCCTAAAACAAAATCTACATCACTTCTTTTCGTTTTAATATAAAAAATATCTTTAAGTAATTGCTCATCTGCCCTAGCTGAGGCTTCAGTAGTAAAAATACCATTAACATAAACAACCGTGTAGCCATTATTGCTACAATCTGCAAAAACAAAACTAGGCAATAAAGATAAAGTTAAAAGAAGAAAAACTATCCTTTTCATTTTAATTAGGCAAAGATGATAAATCTATATCACACCTTATATCACCCTTAGAAGAATATGTGGTAAGATATTTTTTCAAATTATCAGTGTTTTTTTCTTTTCGTATTTCAGTATTAAAAACTAAATTCTGAATTTCATTTTTTCTACTAGAATTTAACTCCAAGGCTGTTTTTATATCCTGGTCTATTACCGTCTCACTAATGCACAGAGAACCATAATCTTCTTTTTCAAGTATTGCCACAAGTGTCTCCGAATTAAAAACCTGCGTCAATTCTAGTTGTAATGCTTGCGCATACTGTAATTCAGCCGAGCGGATTTTGGCTGAATTTGGGTATTTTTCAAAAATAGCCAGTTCTACATCGTCACGAATCCAGTTATTATTCACATCAAACCCAGCAACCGTTGAATCGTTGAGCAATTTTTCCGGTTTGGCAGGCAAATTTTTGCCCATCACATCGTCCAGCGTAATTTTGGTTGAATTTATCCGAGCGATAGCCAAATCCGTCTTATTTTTTTGATCAAGTCGATAAAATCCCAAAGTAGCAAACCCCAAAAACACGGTAACAACAATCATAACCACCCACAGAATAATTTTAAATAATTTTCCCATAGTATATTTTTTTAAAAAATAAACCAATGTCGTATTTTTACGCATTGGCACAAGAACCTTATGAAATAATTATATAATTTCTAAAAATAAAAAACCACTAACCCCTTGTGGATAACTACCCTAGTACAATAAATCGACGATCGTCGATTTATTGTACCAGGGTAATCATTACTTAATATCAACACCGAATATTTCCCTAAGATGAATGTCATTATCTATCTCCTCTAAAATACCGTACCGAACATATTTCTTAAGACCAAAATATTCTATTAAAAACTCAATTTCATCTCGACATTCATAAGGAAACACAAAAGTGCTTTTTTGAAGTTCATAGAATCCTAATAATTTCAACTTCCAACGAATAGCATTTCGCCCCCTTCTTATTTTTTCTGGGATATCAAATATTACAATCCTCCACTTCCCGTCCCAAACCTTACTCTCAATTCTCATTTCTGAAAATTTATAACTAAGAATTTTAATTTTACCCTTATCGGTCAAAGAAATACTGCAAGACCCATCTGAATTATACTTTTTATCAATTAATTTAGATCTATATAAACTCTTTATTCCTTTTTGTAATTCTAGCCAATCTATTTTCATCCATTCATTACGGGCATCTTCAATGATTCTCGATTTCTTACTATAAGAATAGGAGTAACTGAAATTAATTCCTGCCGACAATAAGAGTATTATTTTTTGTTTTATTACAGATGACATATTTATATTATATACCACTTAAACACCCTAGTACAATAAATCGACGATCGTCGATTTATTGTACTAGGTTGGAATGCGGGGAATAGTTTATAACAAAAATCGCCGACTTTCACAGTCGGCGATTTTTTTGATTCATGCTTCAGGCTTCATATTTTATGTTCTATTTCCTAGCCGAAGCTTTTTCCTGCACGTTCATCCTCGTTAGTAATTTTGGCATCTCAAAAACAATTTTGCCATCTTTTTCGTCAATTAGCACCCTACTGCCTGCGGAAATTTCACTGGTGACGATTTTTACTGAAAGTGGATCCAAAATTAATCTTTGAATGACACGTTTTAACGGACGGGCACCCAAATTTTGGTCAAAACCTTCTTTTGCCAAAAATGCCTTGGCTTTTGCTGAAATTTCAATGCTAATTTCTTTAGCGCTTAATCTTTTTTGCACTTTAAACATTTCCAAATCAACAATTGAGGTAATTTCGTCTTTTTTCAAATAATTAAAGATTACAATGTCGTCAATTCGGTTTAAAAATTCTGGCCTAAATTGCTCTCGCAAAGAATTCATCACTTTATCTTTCATTGATTCTCTTTCTGCCACATCCTTAGCTCCAGAAAATCCAATCGCCGACATTTTATTCACATAATCCGACCCGACGTTAGACGTCATAATAATAATCGAATTTTTAAACGAAACCAATCTGCCTTTTGAATCCGTCAGTCGCCCGTCTTCAAAAATTTGCAGTAAAATATTAAACACTTCAGGGTGCGCTTTTTCAATTTCGTCTAGCAATATAACAGAATATGGCCGGCGCCTGACTTTTTCGGTTAATTGTCCGGCTTCCTCATAGCCCACATAGCCAGGAGGCGACCCAATAATTTTGGAAACAGTGTGGCGCTCCATATATTCAGACATATCCAGCCGAATCATCGCTTTTTCATCATCGAATAAAAATTCAGCCAAAGCGCGCGCGGTTTCGGTTTTTCCCACTCCTGTTGGCCCCAAAAACAAGAAAGATCCCAAGGGTTTCGATTCTTCGGAAATGCCGGCGCGGGCGCGACGAATGGCACGAGAAATGGCTGAAATCGCTTCATCTTGACCAATGACGCGTCGGTTTAATGTAGCCTCCATTAATTCCAGTTTTTTAGCTTCTTCGGTAATTAAACGAGTTACCGGAATGCCCGTCCATCGCGAAACCACTTTGGCAATATCTTCTTCGGTTACTTCTTCTTTCAAAAAGTGGTGCGTTTTTTGTAATTTAATTAATTTTTGCTCAATGAGTTTTTGCTCTTTTAAAAGCATCGGAATTTTTCCGTATTTTATTTCCGCCACTTTTTCCAAATCGGCTTCGCGCTGAGCGATGTCGGTTTGATAATAAAGCGTATCCAGCTTTTCTCGAATAGCTTTAATTTTATTAATTAATTCTTTTTCCGCGCCTAATTTTATGGTTAATTCTTTGGTTTTTTCTTTTAAATTTGCCAACTCGTTAGCAATTGCCTTAAGTCTGCGGTCAGAATCTTTTTCCTTTTTTAAGGCCTGTTTTTCAATTTCTAATTTGGTAATTTCTTCGTTAAAAGTTTCCAATTCTTGTGGTTCAGATTCTATTTCAAGCCTTAAAGCACTACCTGCTTCATCCATTAAGTCCACGGCTTTATCTGGCAAAAATCTATCGGCAATATAGCGACTAGAAAGCTCTACCGCCGCCTTAATAGCTGAGTCTTTTATGCGAACTCCATGATGAACTTCATATTTTTCTTTAATGCCACGCAAAATCGCCACCGCATCTTCAATGCTTGGTTCTTGCACATAAATAGGCTGGAATCTTCGTTCAAAAGCCGGGTCTTTTTCAATATACTTTTGGTATTCCTTCAAAGTTGTGGCTCGAATAGCTCTTAACTCTCCTCTA